>JAAZFO010000110.1 GCA_012511695.1 Erysipelotrichia bacterium
AACTCTATCCCGGCGAATATGGTGTTGATTAATTACATGAGAGCCTTAAACTACATCAAGCGGAGTCATTATAATAAAATTGACGATAATTTTCTCGCCGCTTTATATGCCAAATTGCTCGGCACTGAAGAATTAACGACGTATTATCGTATTTTTGAAGACAAAAATCCTGAGAATAGAGTTTTAATCGATCGCATTTATACTTCCGCTCCTGCTGGTCTTATTGAGCCAATGATGAGCAATTTGTTCACCTTCATTACTTCTTCATCACTTTCACCGACCCTTAAGGCGATGATCGTTTATTTTTATATTAATTACGTTAAACCCTTTGATCGTTATTCTGAAGAGGTTTCTATATTGATGGCTAAAGCCGTTTTAGCGCATGAGGCTTTTGGTGAGCTGGTCATTGATTTTCCTTTTGAAAAATTATTACTTTTACCAAAAGAAGAAACGGCTCGCGTTTATGTCGAAGTGCAGAAAACTTCAGACATTACGTATTTTGTCGATTATATTTATAAGCATCTCAATCAATTATGCGACGACTTACTCGATGACTTTGCCACTAATAAAGTCGAAGCACTACGTCACGATTTTTATCAATCTGACGACGACGAAGGCACCGACAGTCCAGCGACTTCTAAAGTGGAAACCGTTGATTTGTTTGCCACTGAAAATACGGAAGTAGCTGCTCAAAATAAGGACGTTGCCCCAATTAAAGAAAAACCTGAGGCGCCGAAGAAGAAAACTATAAAAGTAAAATACGTGCAAGAAGAACTCGCTGTTTCTTATATTCCAGTGGCCCTTGATGAAAAACAAGCCATTCTCCTCGAACAAGATTTATTAGAAAGAGACCCACTCCTTAAAAAAGGTGAAGCAAAATTTTATGCTCGCCACTGTACAAAAAATAGAAAATATACGATCGCGCAGTATAAAAAATATTCGCGCTGCGCCTATGAGACCGCGCGGACATCAATGGACCATTTAGCAGAACTTCTTTACTATCGGAAAGAAAAGGTTAAAAATAAATACGTTTACATCCCCATCGAAAGAGATTAAAGGAGAATTTGCATGCCACCCGTACTAGTCTTAGTCATTATCCTCGCCTTTGCAGCGATCATCGCTTTATCCGCTTATGTCATTTATCGTTTTTTAAGACCGCGCTTAAAAGAAGAAATACCGTCTGAACAACAAATCGTTGAAGAAGAAATTAATCGCGTCCTTGAAGATGTCGAAGATGAGAAGACCAAAAAAGAAATCATCAATTATAAACAAGATGATTAAACTTCCTTCAGCTTTGTACGTTCATATCCCCTTTTGTGAAAAAATTTGTCATTACTGCGACTTTCCTAAGTTGCAGTATTTTCGTCGATTCGCCTTTGCTTACTTGGAGTCTTTAAAAGAAGAACTAATACACTATCAACCCTATGGGTTAAAAACTATTTATGTCGGTGGTGGGACTCCGACAGCATTAGAAGACGATTTATTTAAGCAATTACTAAACTTACTCGCCCCTTTTTCTAATGGGGTCAAAGAATACACCTTTGAAGCCAATCCTGAATCGCTCAGCGAGGAAAAGATCAAGTTAATGCACCAATACGGTGTTAACCGTCTCTCAATAGGGGTGCAAACTACGGATGATCGTCTCTTAAAGAAGCTTAACCGTCAACACACTTTTAATGATGTCCAAAAAGCCGTTAAACTCTTAAAAGATTACGGTTTTGATAATCTTAATGTCGATTTAATCTTAGGCTTACCGCACACAAGTCAACGTCTTTTAGCTAAGGATTTAGACAATATTTTGTCTTTGGGCATCCAACACATATCTTGCTATGCCCTTTCTCTTCATCCCCACACTGTCTTATACAATCGAGGGTATCGCGAATTATCCGAAGATCAAATGCGAGACTACTACGACACAGTTGAAGCCGTGCTCACCAAACACCATTTTATCCACTATGAAGTGTCAAACTATTGTTTAAGTGGTTATGAATGTATCCATAACTATACTTATTGGCGCAATGAGCAATATTATGGTGTCGGTTTAGGAGCGGCGGGTTATCTCGGTAATATCAGATATAAAAACACCTTAAATTTAAACAAATATTTAAAAAACTTATTTATTGATGAAAAGGAGCAATTGCAACAACATGATCGCTTGGTTTATCAGATTATGTTGAATTTAAGAACCTTAGAAGGTTTATCTTTAATCAAGCTGAAAGCGGATTTTGGTGTTGATTTATATCAAGATAAAAAGGCAACTATTGACGATTTTATCAACCGGAAATATTTAGTTTTAGAAGACGAAAATTTAAAACCAACTTATGAAGGAATGATGATTTTGGACACAATCATTTTGAAGTTAATCTGACTATTTCATCATTATTCCCCACTCCTTTATATATAAAAGTAAAAAATTAGCAGATAATGCTTGACAGTGCTAATTTATTAACTAAAATGTAGTTAGCACCAATTCAACTAGAGTGCTAAAAAGGAGATATTTACATGGCGTTATCGCGCAGCAACACTATTTTAAAATACATCGTTGAATATTTCATTAAGAAAGCGCAACCGGTGGGGAGTCATACACTCATTGAAGAATATAAACTTCCCTACTCTTCAGCGACTATCAGAAATGAAATGTATGCCCTTGAAAAAGAAGGGTATATCGAAAAAACTCATTCCTCTAGTGGACGCGTTCCCAGCGCCAAGGGGTATCGTTTTTATTGTGATAATTTACGCGATGGCGGTGTGGCTGAAGAATTTAAAAATAGTATTCAAACAGTACTTGATCAAAAAATTAAATCGATCGATGAAGTCATTAAGGCGAGTTGTGAAATTCTTTCGCACATGACGAATCTTGTAAGTGTTGTGATGGGTCCTGATGAATTAGAAGAAAAATTGGCTTCCATTCAAATGGTTCAAATATCTGATAATTCAATTACGGCGGTTTTTGTCACCGATAAGGGGTATGTTGAAAACAAAACGTTTATCGTTCCAGAAAACATTTCCACCAAAGAAGTTGTTTCTTGCGCTGCATTACTCAATGATCGCTTAAAAGGAACTCCGATTGTGCAATTGGTCGAAAAAACTGAAGCCTTAAAACCCGTTCTTAATGCTTATATTGTCGACCATGATCTCGTCTATCAAGCTTTACTTGAGACATTTATGCGTTTCGCTTCTGATCGGTTGAGTTTATACGGCCGCGATGAACTGTTCACGCACGAAGAATATAAAAACGATGTTGAAAAATTAGAAAAAGTTTTTAAGTTATTAAATAACCAAACATTACTAAAGGAAGTCCAAAAGGAAATTAAAGAAGAAGAAAGCGGTTGCTTAATTCGCATCGGAGATTTCGATGAAAACCCTGATGTCTCGATGGTGACTGCTAAAATTAATCTCGGTGATGATGGCGACAGCGCCATTGCCTTACTCGGTCCAA
>JAAZFO010000111.1 GCA_012511695.1 Erysipelotrichia bacterium
TAGTAATGGTGAGATGAGGAGGGTTTTATTTATTTTTATAATTATCAAGAGATGGCGACTTGTTTATTGTCTTTAGCAGTTTGTTTGTTATTTAAGTGTCAAAACTCCATTAAATATTAAAATACCGGACTTTTGTTTAACAAAGCTATTGTAAAAAAAGAGATAGTCCATTGCTATATAGGTAAAGTATACGGCATAATAATTAGCAATAATTTTGAGGTGCTGTATATAAATGACCTTAGATTTCATAATTTATGTTTTAAGAAAGGAGAGAAATCTATGAAACAAAAAAAGTTTTTAGGTGTAATGACAGTTGCTTTATCAGTCGTACTCGCATCTTGCGGTGGCGGCGTTAGTAGCTCATCCAGGCACGTCCACACATGGGGCGCATGGGAAACTGTAACCGCTCCAACCTGTACAGAAAAAGGTTCTGAGAAGCGCGTTTGCTCAGGCTGCATGGAAGAAGCAACTAGAGACATTGCTGCCTTAGGCCACGCATGGGGCGACACAGTTGTCCTCGTAGCACCTGGTGTTGGTATTGAAGGTAGTGGCACTCGCACCTGCTCGCGCTGTAATGTTACAGAAGATGTAGTCATTCCAGCCTTAGAACCAACCATTACGATTGATGCTGCTGAATTAATCAAGGAAGGTGACAAAGTTTATATCCGTATTTCTGGCACTGAAGAAAACTTCACTGTCGAAAATTTCGTTTGGGCATTTGGCTTAAAACGGTACAATGCTGATGACTGGTTAATCGGTTCTGCAGATCCTGCTGATACTGACTTTAATGTTCAAGTTGCCATCACTCCACTAGGGGGCGAAGGCAATGAAAATAAAGGAACTTATACGGTTGACTTTAACTTAAGTGATATCGTCATTCCAGAAGGCATTAATAAAGCCGGTGAGTTCACCGTTTATGCTGGTCCAAAAGGCCTTTATGGCACTTTCCCAACGATTGACTTAGCACCTGGAAATAAAGCCGATTCTGGCCATAATTACTATTTCCGTAACGACGCAGGAGTTGGTAGTCTCTTCACCCTTTGTGCTGACGAGGTCCCACCATATTTCCACTTAGCAGATGCTAAAGTAGTCTTCTTAAAAGATACTCAACTAGTCGAAGAAGAAGAAGTAGAAGTAGATGTTGCTTGGGGCGTCATCTTTGGTGAAGCCTTAGATCAATCTAAATCTGTCGCTGAGTTACAAGCGGAAGTTGATGCTGCTCAACCTTTCATTCAATTCCAAAGCTCTGGCAATCAAATGACCCGTAGAGATGGCGATGGGCAATTCTATTTTGAAGTTAAAAAGGAAGGTAGTGTCCTCATGGTTTACCTCCACATCAACATTGACTTTATGCTCAGTGCTAGTAACGCTACCTATAACACACACTTAAATCTTAAAACAAGAAGACAAGCAAACTGTGTTATGGAAGGCACTTTCGGTATTGGTGATGACGAAGCCGCTCACACCTTCTTAAGTCCAGATGGCGCTAAGACAATTTCGGTCTTCTCCAACCCAAATGGTCCAAATCACCGTGACAACGCTTACGGTAACCTCGGTTGGAAAACTGCTGATGCTCCAGCTGAATAAGCAACGCATTAGTTAATCTCGGTCTATTCATTAAAAGATAGTCCAATTAATCAACAATTAAGCTTTTAAAAGAGCTAAACCCCAAATCCTCCTTTGGAAATGGGGTTTTTTCACATTTAGTGATTGAAGAAATGAAATTAAAGGTTCTATTAAATAGAACGTGGAAAATCGTGGAAAAAGTGAATTAACCTCCGAAAACTATTAAATAGAACGTGGACAGGCCGTGACCTCAAAATCACGGCCTTTTCTTATACGTGATAATGAGCA
>JAAZFO010000112.1 GCA_012511695.1 Erysipelotrichia bacterium
AGTCCACACTTTTTAATGTGATTATGGGCCACCCCCGTTATATAGTCACTGCCGGAGACATTACGTTTGATGGCCATGATGTTTTAACCTTACCAACGAACGAACGCGCAAAACTCGGTTTATTTTTTGGGATGCAAACTCCGAGTGAAATTCCTGGTGTTATCAATTCTGACTTTTTAAGGAGTGCTTTAAATGCACACAGGGAGAAACCTATCTCCACCTATAATTTTTATAAGCTATTAAATCAAGTGACCGAAGAGTTAAAAATGCCTTTTGATTTAGCTACTAGAGCATTAAATGAAGGTTTTTCTGGTGGTGAAAAAAAGCGAAATGAAATTTTACAAATGAAAATATTGGAATCTAAAATCGCTTTACTTGATGAAATCGATTCCGGCTTAGATGTCGATGCCATGCAAGTGGTAGCAGAAGTCATCAGAAAAGAACGAGAAAAAGGGCGTGGTTTTTTAATTATTTCGCATTATGCAAGATTATATGACTTAATTCATCCAACGCGTGTGGTAGTGATGATTAATGGCCGCATTGTCTTAGACGGCGGTCCAGAAATCTTTAAGCGGATCGACCAAACCGGCTATGAGTTTATCAAAACTGAACTCGGCATTGAAATCGCTAAGGAAGAAGTAAACATGAACACAGTTTCGATTGGTATCTGTGCGGTTAAAACTGGTGTTGAATAAGAAAAATATGAATAGAATTTCCATAGTAGACAATTTAAATAAAGTAAAAACTGGTGATTATTTCATCGATGGTTTAAATATTCTCACAAACAATCTCACCATTGAAACAGAGAGTTGTTCAGTTTGTGATATTTTTGTTAAAGATTTTTCAAAGATCGAACAGCTAAATATTATCGTTAACACCGATAGTCAAGTGACGCTTTCTATACTTGGCGAAGAGGAAATATTAAAACACAAAATTAAAATAAAGGTATTGAAAAACGCTACATTCAATGGGTATTTAGCTGATTTTACTAAAAAAAATAATGATTTTAATTGTCTAATTGAGTTAGCGGAAGAGTCTGCGAATGGTATGTTTAAAGTAGCTTCACTAGCTTCTTTAGATGACCGCAAAAAAATTGATATATCTTTAGTCCATCACCATCCTAAAACAATTGGTAAAATCGATTGTTTTGGTGTGTGCAAAGACAAATCAAAATTAACATTTTTAGGAACTTCACATATTGTCAAAGGAGCGATTAAATCCAAAACACAGCAAAGTGCAAAAGTCGTGGTCTTTGATCCCGAAAGTAATGCCGTTGCTAAACCCATTTTAAAAATTGATGAAAATGAAATTGAAGCTAGTCATGCGGCTGTAATCGGTCGTATAAATGATGAGCACCTCTTTTATTTGACATCTCGCGGCTTATCGGAAGCTGAAGCTAAAGACCTAATCACCCTTGGTTATTTAAAACCAATCCTCGTAGGCTTTAAAGAAGAAGAAATAAAAAAACGCATTTCTTCTTTGATTGAAGGGAGGGCGTAAGATGTACGATGTTTATGAAATAAGGAAGCAATTCCCGATGCTTAGTAGCAACCGTACTATGCAAAATAAACCTTTAATTTATCTGGATAATTGTTCAACTACTTTTAAACCACAAAGTGTCATTGATGCAGAGATGAGTTATTACCAACTATATAGCAGCAACTCACATCGCAGTGACTATGATTTGTCTTATCAAATTGACGTCATGCTCGAAGAAGCACGGGCCACTGTTGCGCGCTTTATTCACTGCGAACCCAATGAAGTGATCTTCACTGAAGGGACGACACATTCTTTAAACTTAGTTGCCTATAGCTATGGTTTAAAAAACCTCAAAAAAGGCGATGAAATTGTTATTACAATTGCTGAACATGCTTCTAATATTTTGCCATGGTTTAGAATCGCTGAGTTAACCGGCGCAAAAATCGTTTATATTCCTTTAGATAAAGAAGGGAGAATAACGGCTGAAAATTTAAAAAAAGTTATTTCTTCAAAAACAAAAATCGTCTCAATTGCGCAAATCGGCAATATATTAGGTTACATTACTGATGTTAAAGAACTCGGAAAAATTGCTCATAGCGTCGGCGCTATTATGATCGTGGATGGTGCGCAATCTGCGCCCCACATTCCGGTTAATTTTAAAGATTTGAATGTCGATTTTTTTGCTTTTTCCGCCCATAAAATGTGTGGCCCAACTGGCACCGGTGCCTTGATTGGCAAATACGATTTATTAGTGGAAATGGACCCTTTTATTACTGGGGGTAATATGAATAATATAATCAAAAAAGATGGAACTGTAGATTATCGTTTGCCACCCTACAAGTTTGAAGCGGGCACCTTAAATCTCGCTGGTATTTTGGGCTTTAAAGCTGCTGTTGATTTTGTGGAATCTATCGGGATGGAAAATATTTATAAACATGGCCAAGAACTCTTCAAATATACTCTTAAAAAACTAGAAGGTCGTGACGATGTTATTATTTACAATAAGACAGCGGCAGGTGAAATTTTAACCTTCAATAAGCGCGGTGTTTTTGCACAAGACCAAGCGACTTATATGAATTATAAAGGGATTGCAATTCGTGCGGGCGAACATTGCGCTAAACTATTAGATAACTTTTTAAATACAAAAGCGACTTGTCGTATGTCGACTTACTTATATACAACTAAGGAAGAAATTGATGCTTTTGTGGAAGCTTTAATTGGGGGAGGAGATGTTTTAGATGCGTATTTCAATGACTAATGAGATGATGCGCCAAATCATTATGGATCACTATTCTCATCCGACAAATAAGCGGCGTCCAACTATTGAAGGGTATGAGAAAATTCACATGCACTCTGATAATTGTATTGATGATTTAGATATTTATATATTAGTTAAAGATCGTAAAATTATCGACGCTTGTTTCGAAGGTGTCGCCTGTATTATTTCGACGGCCTCGACTGATATAATGTGTGATTTATTAAAAGGGAAAAACATCGATGAGGCTCGACAAATAATCGATGCTTATCAAAAGATGATGCGAGAAGAAAAGTTTGATGAAGCTCTCCTTGGAGAAGCCATCGTCTTTATAAACACTAGCAAACAAGCAGCAAGAATTAGGTGCGCTACTATTGGATGGACAGCGGCGGAAGAGATTTTAAAGGACAAATAAAATGCCTAAAAAAGATATTTAATTTCTAGAAGATTACAAATATGGCTTCAAAGATAAAGATATATCGATTTTAAGAACGAATGTCGGTTTAAACGAGGAAATCGTCAGACAGATTTCTAAGCTTAAAGATGAACCAGATTGGATGCTCGAACTACGTCTAAAAAGTTATCGTGCCTTTATGAAGATGCCTCTGCCAAACTTTGGACCGGATTTAACTAATCTCGACTTTGATTCCTATACTTATTTCACCCGTTTAACTAGTGAAGAAGTCCAAACTTGGGATGAAGTGCCAGAAACTATTAAAAATACTTTTAACAGGCTCGGTATCCCTGAAGCTGAACAAAAGTTTTTAGCAGGTGTTTCCACCCACTATGAATCAGGAGTGATTTATCACAATATGTTAAAAGAAGTCGAAGACAAGGGTGTCATTTTTCTTTCTACCGATACAGCATTAAAACTTTATCCAGACTTAGTTAAGAAGTATTTTGGCACTATTGTGCCAATGGCTGATAATAAGTTTTCAGCCCTGAATGGGGCTGTTTGGTCTGGTGGTTCATTTATTTATGTTCCTAAAGGTGTCCGTTTAGATAAGCCTTTACAATCATATTTTAGGATTAATAATGAAAAATCAGGTCAATTTGAAAGAACCTTAATTATTGTGGATGAGGGAGCCGATATCCATTATGTTGAAGGGTGCACCGCTCCTATTTACAGTAAAGACTCTTTGCACGCAGCGGTCGTAGAAGTCGTCGTTTTAAAAGGCGGGAAATGCCGTTATTCTACAGTCCAAAACTGGAGCACCAATATCGTCAATTTAGTGACCAAAAGAGCAATTTGTTATGAAAACGCTTCTATGGAATGGATTGATGGCAACATCGGTTCACAAATAAATATGAAATATCCAGCTTGTATTTTAGCGGGCGAGGGGGCTAAAGGGACATGTATCTCTGTTGCGGTTGCTAGTCAAGGTCAATATCAAGATGCTGGCGCCAGAATGATTCATTTAGCCGATAATACGTCTTCAACGATTATTTCAAAATCAATTGTTAAAAATGGTGGTACCGCTAATTATCGTGGCACTGTCAGACACCATCGCCAGGCACAAAATTGTCGTAGCCATGTCGAATGCGACACTTTGATGTTAGATAATCGTTCATTTAGTGACACTATTCCTACAAATGAAGTTAAGAATAATACTTCGTTTATTGAACATGAAGCGACTGTTAGCAAGATTTCAGAAGATCAACTATTTTATTTGATGTCTAGAGGCATTTCAGAAGAAGATGCGATTCAAATGATTGTTATCGGATTTATTGAACCATTTTCTCGAGAGTTACCAATGGAATATGCGGTCGAACTCAACCAATTAATTAAAATGGATATGGAAGGAAGTGTCGGTTAATGGCCAGTTACGACATCATTGTTGTTGGAGGTGGCCACGCTGGACTAGAAGCCGCTTTTACTGCCGCTCATTACGGTAAACAAACACTACTGCTGACGCTTAATATAAAAATGATGGCCGATATGCCGTGCAACCCTTCAATCGGGGGTTCTGCTAAGGGCATTGTTGTCCGTGAAATCGATGCCTTAGGTGGCGTGATGGCCAAAGCGGCGGATCACCATTATTTACAAATAAAAATGTTGAATACTAGCAAAGGACCAGGAGTCCAATGTTTAAGATCGCAACAAGATAAACTAGAATACCCTCGCTATTTACAACAATTAGCCCTTAATACCCCTAATCTCGATGTTAAAGAGGGGATGGTCGTTTCTCTTATAATTGAAAAAGAAAAAGTGACTGGTGTTATTTTAGAAGACCAAACCAAATTTTATGCTAAAGCAGTAATTTTAACGACAGGGGCTTATATGGAGAGTCAAATATTTCGTGGAAAGGAAGTTAAAGATGAAGGGCCAGATGGTGAAAAACCTTCACGACACTTAGCGCCATTTTTAAGAAGTATTGGCATCCAAACAATTAGATTAAAAACCGGCACTCCACCGAGAATAAAAAGAAGTTCGATCGATTTCAGTCACGCTATTCCTCAACCAGGCATGAATGTAAAAACGGCTTTTTCTTACGAGACTAAGAAATTTATCCCAGTTGAAGAGCAAGAGTTGTGTTATTTAGTTTATACGACCCCAAAAACACATGACATCATCAGAGAACATCTCGATGACTCAGCTCTTTATGGTGGATTGGTCACAGGAGCGGGTCCGAGATATTGCCCTTCAATTGAAGCCAAAATTGTCACTTTTGCTGATAAAGAAAGGCATCAATTGTTTTTAGAGCCAGAGTCTCGTCACACCGATTCTATTTATTTACAAGGTTTTGCAACTTCCATGCCGGTAGATGTCCAAGAAAAAATGGTCCGATCACTACCGGGTTTTGAAAAGGCTGAATTTCTTAAATATGCTTATGCGATTGAATACGATGCCGTTAGAACTGAAGAATATGGACCGACTTTGGAAATAAAAAAATGGCCAGGATTATATGTTGCTGGCCAAATTTGTGGCACTTCAGGTTATGAAGAAGCGGCTGCCTTAGGCCTAATGGCGAGCATTAATGCTTGTTTAAAAATAGATAATAAGGAACCGCTTATTTTAAGAAGAGATCAAGCGTATATCGGCGTGATGATTGATGACCTAGTCACTAAGGGGATTGATGAACCGTATCGTTTAATGTCCTCAAGAGCGGAATTTCGGTTGATATTAAGGCACGATAATGCCGATTTAAGATTAACAGAAATTGGACGAAAAATCGGTTTGATTTCAGCGCAAAGATACGATGATTTCTTAAATAAAATCGCTAGTATGGATGCGGCAGTTAATATTTTAAAAACTACTTATTTAGGTGCTAAAAAAGAAGTTAATGCCTATTTAAGAAGTATCGGTTCTAATGAACTAACAGGGGGCATTCAGGCTTTTGAATTGTTAAAAAGACCGCGTGTTAAATATAGTGAATTAGTGAAACTTATCCCTGCTTTGCAAACGATTACAATGGCGGATGATGTTTATGAAAAAATTGAAATTCAAGCTAAGTATGAAGGCTATATCATCAAACAAATTAAAGAAGCCGAAAACATGGTAAAATTAGAAGAGATGAAAATTCCTCAAGACATTGATTTTTTACACATGGATGGCTTGGCGCTGGAGGCTAGACAAAAGATGGACCAAATTCGTCCATTAACTATCGGTCAAGCTTCGCGTATTTCGGGAGTTAATCCCAGCGATATCAGCGTCCTTATTTTCAATGTCAGAAAGGCTTACCATGGATAAAATAACTCTGGTCAACGAATTAAAAAAACGGGCGATTAAGGTGTCCGACTTACAACTTTCCCAATTGTGGGATTTTATGACGCATGTCTTAAAAACTAACGAGTTATTTAACTTAACTGCGATTACTAACGAAGGAGCTTTTGTCGAAAAGATGATTTTCGATAGTGCTTCAGCACTATACGGTCAAAACTACGATCAAAAAGATATCTTAGATATCGGTACTGGTGCTGGTTTTCCAAGTGTGGTTTTAGCAATTTTATCGCCAACTAGTCGTGTCTACGCTTTAGATAGCACCGCTAAGAAAGTGGAATTTATTAAACAATACGCTATTAAAAACAATTTGCCGATCACGACTATTAATGCACGAGCAGAAGACTATGCTAAAGACCACCGTGAACAATTTGACTATGTCATCGCTAGGGCTGTAGCGCCATTAAGAGTTTTAATGGAACTAGCGGTGCCAAGTTTAAAAGTCGGCGGCCATTTCATCGCTATGAAAGGTCCAAATTATGAAAACGAGATTAAAGAAGCGGTCGGTGCTTTAAAAACTTTGCACTGCGCTATTGACTATATTTACGAGGATGTCTTGCCGCTGTCTGAAGAAAACCGTGCTTTGATTTTTATTAAAAAGATAGATAAAACTCCGCATAAATATCCGCGACTGTACGCAGATATTAAAAATAAAGCTCTTTAATATAATAACTATTTACACTTTTGCAATAACAGGCTTACAATATATAGGCTTCAGGGCAGCGTAAAGCGACCGGCGGTAAACCCCGCGAGCCATAAAAAAGGCAAGAACTTGTGAAATTCAAGTGGCGA
>JAAZFO010000113.1 GCA_012511695.1 Erysipelotrichia bacterium
TAAATTAAAACCTTATAACCAGCTTTTTCCGCCATCAGTGCCACTGTACCGGCTATATCATCACCTTCAAAACCATCTTGTTCATAAGCAAAAATACCGAGAGCTTTTAAAAACTCGCGGGCAATCGGAAACTGGGTGATGAGGTCTGGTGGTGTCGGTTTGCGTTGGATTTTATAAGTATCTAATAGTTCGTTTCTGAATGTGTCTTTACCGGTATCAAAAGCGACTATAATGCCATCATCATCTTTTAGCTCACTCAAAACTTTATTGATCATAGACGAAAAAACGAAAATCGCATTAGTCGGCACCCCTTCTTGATTGCGCATGATTTCTCTGCCCGGATAAGCGGTGGCGTAATAAGCTCTAAATAATAAAGCATTCCCATCAATAATAATAATTTTAGACATAAGTTTCTTCCTCCAAAGGAGCGATATTTTTAGCGATGTAATTATCATTACCATCGCGTTTTTCACGTTTTATTTCACAGATAATTAAACGATTCTTCTCTAATAATTCAAAGTGCTCTGCATATAAATAAGGGAAGACAATCGTTTCAACTTCATCGGTTTCATCGAATAATTTTACAAAAGCCATCGGCTCTCCTTTTTTAGTATTAATCTTTTTAACTGTCCGAATCAAGCCAGCGATTTTTGCTTGTTTTAACGGCTTAGCTTCAATGATCGGTGTCACATGTTTTTCTTTTAAAATTTCTTTTTTATAGTGTAAGGGGTTATCGGATAACATCATCCCTAAAACTCCATATTCCTTATCTAGATTTTCCAAAGGATCATCTTTTTGTTCGATGATATAAGGGGTGATATAAGCGGAAAAACCAATATTTAATTGCCCGTTATCCTGATGAGTTAATTCGGCAAACTGTAGAGCACTTTTAACCGTCGCTCTTAAAGAAGCTCTTGAATCATAAAAACTATCAAAACAACCACTGTTAATTAATTTATTGAGTTGGTCTTCGGAAATTTTGTGGCGATACATCCGTGAAACGAAATCAAAAAAGTCATTAAAAGGACGGTCCTTCCGCTCTAATAGGAGTTTTTCAATTAATAAGTTGCTGAGTCCTTTAATAGCGTTAAAAGGAAACAGCAAACCATTTTCAGCGATGATAAAACTTTTACCTGACAAATTAATCGCTGGCGGGAGGATCTTAATGTTGCGCTTTTTCATCTCACTCACATATTCATTAAACTTCACATCGCTTGTGCCGCTTGCGGTTTGTAAAATCGCCGCATAGAAATATAAGGGATAGTGCGCTTTTAAGTAAGCGGTGCGACAGGTGATAACAGCGTATACAGCGGGATGTGATTTATTAAAACCATAATCCGCAAATTTTTTAATATCCGCAAAAACTTTTCGCGCCACTTTTTCGCTATGGCCATTTTTTATTGCTCCTTTAATAAATAATTGCTCATTAGCTGCAAAGCTTTCGGCGTCTTTTTTACTAATCGCGCGCCTAAATAAATCGGCTTCGGCCATTGAAAAACCGGCCATCACACAGGCGATTTCGTTTACTTGCTCTTGATAAACAATAATCCCATATGTCGAACTTAAAATCGGTTGTAAGATCGGATCATCATAAGTAATTTTTTCTTTGCCTTCTTTTCTTCTACCGTATGAAGGGATTGAATCCATTGGGCCCGGTCGATATAGGGCGAGCAAGGCAATAATATCATTAAAACAACTCGGTTTAAGTAAACTAATCGCCCGTTTTATACCTGAGCTTTCAAGTTGGAAAATACCCATAGTTTGCAAAGAAGCAATCAACTCAAAAACTTCTTTTTCGTCGTAAGGAATATTGAATTTA
>JAAZFO010000114.1 GCA_012511695.1 Erysipelotrichia bacterium
CTCGATGACTTTTCTGTCGGCGCAAATATCGCTTTAGCTATTGAGTTACAAGGTCGAAAAGCCACTAACGAAGAAGTAAATAAAATTTTACAAACGCTTGATTTAGACGGTTATGGTAGCCGGAGAACGAATGAACTTTCCGGTGGGCAAAAACAAAGAATTGCCATCGCTCGCGCTTTAGTTAAAAATCCAGACATTATTTTAGCGGATGAACCGACCGGTGCCCTTGATAGTAAAACTGGTTTACAAATTTTTGAAATCTTAAAAAAACTTTCCAAAGAAAAATTAGTTTTAGTCGTGTCTCATGACCGCGAATTTGCCGAGAGTTTTGGTGATCGAGTTATTGAATTAGCGGATGGACAAATCATCAGCGATATTTCAAAAACGGCGATTAAAAAAGATTTAGATAGTGTAAATGTCCAATATGATAAAAAAGAAGGGTTGATTGTCAAGGAAGGTTATCAACTAACGGTGGACGATCTAGCGCTGATTAACAAATATTTGCTGAGTGAAAAAAACCTTTCTATCACCACAAAAAAATCTGATCAACTCCATATCCAAGAAGTCTTTGTCGAAACGCCAAAAAAAGCTGGCCCAAAAGTCTATGTTGATGAATTTAAGATGATTAAATCACGCTTGCCTTCACGCATGGCCTTTGTGATGGGGGCTAGCGGATTAAACCATAAAAAGTTCCGTTTGTTTATGACGATTGTCCTCTCATTAGTTGCCTTTGGCCTTTTTGGTGTGGCTGACTCTTTAGCCGCGTATAATCGGGTCGATGCGACCGTTAATTCGATTATCGATGGCAAAATAACTTCTGTCGCTCTTTCTAAAAGAAAAACAATCGAAGATGAAATGTCTAATTATCCACGTCAATTAGACTTATCTTTAGCGAAAAGCGATATCGAGTATTTAAATTCTTCAATTGGTAAAGAAACAGAGCTGGCTTTTAAGCCGATCTTTGCTGCTGGGGCTCGAGGTAGTCAAAGTCCTTTTTATATTGGGTCAAACTACTCTCCTTCAAATAATCTGACTTATAATTCTTATTATCTAGATGCTATTTCCGGCTTAGCGGAATTTACTAGCGAAGAGTTAACAAGTCTCGGGTATACACTTCTTGGTAATAGTCGCCTACCGACAAATGATGATGAAATCGCGGTTACTAAATATATCTTTGAACATTTTGCGGCCAAAGGGTATAGCATTGCCGAAGAAGGCACTTTACCGATTGACATTAAAGCGGACAACCTTAATAATCCGAGTGATCTCATCGGTAAATACATTTTTCTTAATAGTAATAACTTACCGGGGAGTCTTAAACTTAAAGTGGTCGGTGTGGTTGACACCCATTTTGAGACTGAACGGTATGAAGAATTAAAAACATCAATTACCGAGCTGGCTAATTATTTTCTTTTACAAGAATTTACGACAACCGTTAATTATGGGTATCACGGTCTAGGCTTTGTTAACCCTGGCTATATCGATACGCTCATCGCCTTACAAGATACAACTGGTATTGAGATCGGTAAAAATGCTTATTTACATTATTATACAGAAGATTCTAATATGTATTTTGCGGCCAATAACATTAATATCTTAGAAAACTATGAGACTGATCAACTATTTTTCTTTGGTGAACAAAAAACTTGCTTAGCGAAAAATGAAATAATCGTCGCTGCATCAAGTTTCATTAATAATGATGCCACAGAGTACACCATTGGAGACTTTACTGGAACTCTCCAGCAATATGAAAATGCTTTGATGAATGACCTCATTATGGATTATGCGATCACTAACTATTTAGTGGCTGAAAGTCGTGGTTTTTATGAAGCTTTTTATCGAGATATCGTTTTATCGACCGAAGAAAAAATTAATGGTTATTTTGAATACTTATATTATGGAAGAGGGTATCAAGAAAACCACTACGGAGATAAAAGCGGTGACGAATTTTATATGGAGGTGCTCGAACAATTCCGTCCGATTTTTGAAAGTTTCTCACCAATAGCGGTCATCAAAGAATATTATAATTTCCTTTTTTATAGACAAGATACCGGAGACGCGACCATTGTTGGCTTTTTAAAGGACACTAATGATTATTATGAATATTCAACAATGATTGTGGATGATGATTTATATGAAGATATCGCTTTATATGAAAAAATAGAACCGTATAAATATGCACTAGCTAAAATGCCGAGCAATCGCGCAGCAATTAAAAAGATTGCTCAGTTTTGTTTGACTATGAGCGAAGATAGTATCGAATCTCCTTTACAAAACTCCGCGACACCAATGTTAGAAATGGCTAATGACCTCGTTGAAAGTGTCGCCGCTCTCTTTATTTATATTGGTCTAGGATTTGCTATTTTCTCCGCTTTAATGCTTTCAAACTTTATCGGCAGTAGTGTGGCTTATAAAAAGCGAGAAATCGGTATCCTAAGAGCGGTTGGAGCAAGAAGCAGTGATGTCTTTAGAATTTTCTTTAATGAAAGCGCACTCGTGGCTTTGATTAATTTTGTCCTCGCTTCAATTGCCACTTATATGGCGGTTTATTATATTAATGCCTCATTAAGAACTGATATCGGTTTGTCAATTACCATCTTTAATTTCTCAGTTAGGCAAATCGCGCTCTTACTTTTAATTTCCTTCTTTGTGGCTTTTGTGGCTAGTTTCCTCCCTGTTTATCGGATTGCAAGGAAGAAACCAGTCGACGCTATTAGTAATAAATAACTTATTATTCAAAAATTCTGAGCGAGTTTAACTTCTGAACGTAAATAAAAACAGTTGCCTATGAGATCAACTGCTACCCAACGCTAATCTAAAAAGAATTAATAGCTGCTACTAAAAATCTTGTGAACTTAGCAGTCTTTTTTAATCTACTTTACTTTATTATTGGAACACCAAATCAAAATGTTCGTTTTTAAAAACACCAGAAGCAAAGCTAGTGGATGATATTTTAATACCCTGAGCAAAGC
>JAAZFO010000214.1 GCA_012511695.1 Erysipelotrichia bacterium
CAATTAACATTATTCAGGAGGCCCTTCCATGTCTTCAGTCATCACTCGTGAATTCCTTGAACAGATTCCTAAGACCGATCTGCACCTGCATTTGGACGGTTCCCTGCGACCGTCAACCCTGATCGAACTGGCCAAGGCCGCCAAAGTCCCCCTGCCCTCTGAAACCGAGGACGGCTTGAACGAATTGGTTTTCAAGGAGAAATACAAAGACCTCCCCGATTACCTCCGTGGCTTTGGCCTGACGTGCGCCGTGCTGCAGACGGCCGAGAATCTCGAACGCGTCGCCTATGAACTGGCCCAAGACAACATCGCTGAAAACGTGCGCTATATCGAAGTCCGCTACGCTCCCCAGTTGCATGTCCACCCCGGCCTGCCCATGGATGCGGTGGTCGAATCGGTGAACCGCGGTTTAGCGCGCGCACAGAAGGAACATAACCGCTCGCCGGCCGTTCTGCAGAAGGGCGACATCCCCTTCCATTACGGGATCATTACCTGCGCTATGCGCTTCTTTAACCGCCACATGTCGGCCTACTACGCCCAACTCTTTGATGTAATGCCGTATACCCCCTCCAAGGAGCTCATGGCAGTCGCTTCCCTCGAAATGGCCCGGGCTGCGGCCTCCCTCGCTCACGAAAAGGGCATCCCGGTCGTCGGGTTTGATATTGCCGGCGCCGAAGCCGGCTTCCCGGCGATCGACCACCGCGACGCCTACCAGTACGCCCACGTCCACTTCATCAAGAAGACGGTCCATGCCGGCGAAGCCTACGGCCCTGAATCCATCTTCCAGGCCATTACCGAATGCCATGCCGACCGTATCGGCCATGGCACATTCCTGTTTGCTGCCGATAGGGTCACGGATCCCGCGATCAAGGATCCGGCCTACTATGTCAAATGTCTCGTGGATTACATCGCCTCGCGCCGCATCGCTTTGGAGGTCTGCCCCACCAGTAATCTCCAGACCATTCCGAGCATTGAGACGATGGCCGACCACCCCCTCAAACGGATGCTCGAGGCGAACCTCTCCGTGTCCATCTGTACCGACAACCGTCTGGTCTCCCGCACCAGTGTCACGCGTGAACTGGAACTGGTGTGCAATAGCCTGCCAGTCACACCTGAAAAGCTGCGTAATATCATCCTCGCTGGCTTCAAGGGGTCGTTCTTCCCCGGTCCGTACAACGAGAAGCGTGCGCTGGTCCGACAGATTAGCCAGCGCTATGACGCGCTGGAAGCACAATACCTGACCCCGGCGCAGAAGGCATAGAACCGATGCGACCGCGCGCCAGGCAGGTGGCACGCGCTGTGGGACTGGCGGGTTTGCTGGCGCTGGGAGCTGGCTGCTTCTCCCTCAATCATGGCCCGGCTCCACTGTACATCGGCACCGTCAACGATTCGCCACCGCTTGCCTTCCGCGATGGACGGCGCTGGAAAGGCGTGGAAATCGAACTCGCTCGCGCCTTTGCCGACCGCCTAGGTGTGCGTCCGGTCTTCGTTGCCCTGCCGTCTGCTGACCTGCTCCCCGCGTTGCTGGATGGCCGCGTTGATCTGCTCATGGCCGGCTTGGCCGTGACCGAAGAACGCCGCGTGCAGATCGATTTCGCGGCGCCCTATCTAGTCGTTGGCCAAGCCGTGCTCGTCCGCCGCGCCGACTTGCCGCGAGTCCATACCGACATCAAAATTCGTTCCTCGCCCGCCCGCGCCGCCGTGGTAGAGGATAGCGCCGGCGATCACCTGATCACGCGTTACTTTCCCCGCGCCAGCCGCTATCCCTTCCCCAACCCTGATGCCGCCGTGGACGCCCTGCTGCAAGGGCGCGTGGATATGGTCGTGAGCGACGCGCCCACCCTCTGGTGGAAAGCTGGCCAAAAGCCCGCCGACCTCGCTCTGGCTCCGCCCCTCTTCGCGCGCGAGGAAATCGCCTGGGGATTCCGACGCGGCAGCGTCGGCCTGCGCGAATCCGCCAACCATGCCCTTGCCGATTGGCAGCAGGATGGCACCCTCGAACGCATCCTGCGGCAATGGATGCCCATCTCGCCCTGACCCCCGGACCGCCACAGTGGACACTTCCCTTCTTATCATCGGCGCCGGTCCTGCCGGACTTCTGGCCGCCCTTACCGCTACTCGGGCCCGCCCATCCCACCTCGTGGTAGTGCTG
>JAAZFO010000115.1 GCA_012511695.1 Erysipelotrichia bacterium
GGTCACGGCCTGTCCACGTTCTATTTAATAGTTTTCGGAGGTTAATTCACTTTTTCCACGATTTTCCACGTTCTATTTAATAGAACCGGAATTATCATTGGTTCACGGCCATTTTCTCGTCTGATGAACCGTCGCATCCGTTCACGTGCATTGGCCTTAATTTCCTCAAAATTAGTATTATTAAGCGACAGCGCTGTTGTCACTTCATCGACAAAGATATTGGCGATTGATTTAAGAAGAGGTTCCGCTTCTTTGACATAGACAAATCCACGCATCTGACAGTCAGGGCCAGCGACAATCCGCTTTTCTTTTAATGAAATAGATAAAGCGACAACAACGACACCATCAACACTTAACTGCCGGCGGTCATTAACGATATTTTCACTGACATTAGTCGATAACCCGCGCCCATCAACTAAGATTGGGTGGGTGGGCATTTCATTGGGATTGTTCGGTAAAATGGATGGACGGCCCTCTTTATTAAAAGTTAATTGCATCCCATTATCTAAAATAAAAACATTAGTGTGGTTTAAGCCGATGCCCATCGATAACGCTAACTTAGCATTGGCCATTAAGTTGATGTAATTACCGCGAACTGGGAAATAATATTTCGGTTTTAAAACTGATAAGAAAAACTTCAAATCATCGTGCCGTGGATGCATGGAACTTAATACTTTATTCGAAATTAAAACTACTTCCGCACCTGTCCGATATAAATAGTCGTTACTGCGAGTGGCGATCGTTTCTAAAGTCGGAGTCGCAATCGCCGCGGAAATAAAAATATCACGCTTATTAAGTCTCATCCGTTTATCTTCGTTAGTGCCATCGACAATCTTGATGAGTTCTTCGTATATTTCACCACCCTCACCGAGCATTAAAATGACTAAATCTTGTTCTCTAACTCTTAATAAGTCTGCATTTTTAACGATCATCGCTGGAGGAACACGTGTTGGTTTAAAATCCGCTAACATCTCCATGATGCGCCGCGTGAAGTCATTATAGAAAAATAAACGTTTATTATTTTCAACGCAGAGGTCAATAATTTCGGTAAGACGATAAAAATTTTGCCAAAAACAATTAATAAAAATCCGCTTGCCGCCACTCTTAAAATATTTTTCAATTAGTGGAGTAATCCGGTGGTGTGGGGCGCAATAACCTTCGAGATGGGCGGCTTTTGAGTCGCTCATTAAAAGGAAAGTTGGTTTTTCACTAAGGGCAGACAAGGCTTTGATATTAAAAATATAAGCCTCCGATTTAACCGAATAATCGACAATAAAATCGCTGGTATACACAAGATTACCTTTACTCGTTTCAATGGCGACCCCAAATGAATAAGCGGCATTGTGCGCTGTTTGAAAGAAATGTAATTTACGACCAGCAATGTCTACTGAACTCGTCGGCAAAACAACATGAAAATCTAATGAAATTCTTAATTTATTAAAATTGAACTGCGTTTCGATAACTCTTTTTGTAAAGCTGGTGCAATAAATCGGAGCGGGAGCATAATCATAAAAATACTTCAGCGCTCCCATATTCTCATCATGGGCATGGGTCATAACGTAGGCCCTTATGCGCTCTTTATTAGTGATGAGATACTGGGCGTTAGCTAAAAGGTAGTCGACTCCTGGAATAGTTTTATCTGGAAGGGCTAAACCGCAGTCCAAAACGAAAATATCGTCATTGATTTCAATGACGTAACAATCGCGACCATTTTCGTCTAAACCGCCTAAAGCGGCCACTTTAATAACATCTTCCATGAGACTCCTTTCCATTATTATGAGGGGATACTTCGCTTATTATAACCTTAAATTAAATAATTTAATAGGCTAATCTATTTTTTTGGTAATAATGACATTGATGTTCAAATCCATGATATTGGCCTTTACTATTTGGCCGATTGTCGTCGGTGCCGCGACGGTCAAGCCATTAATAATTTCCATCATCGGCAAAAGTTTATTTTTTGGCACTGGCGCCGAAGTTTTAACGGAGACATATGTGTGTGGGCGATTGCGCACCTTAATGGAAGTAGTGAGATTGCGCACCGGGTTCGTCGTTTCTTGAATAGCGTAGTCAATACCGCGTGAGCAGAGATTGCCAGTAACATTTTTTTGAGCATCGACTTTTAAAATACACCCTCTAGGACAAACAATACAAATTAACTCTTTCATTGGCGGTCCTCCAGAGATATGGTTATTTTCTCGGTGACTAATTGCAGTTTTTCTTTTGCGACTTTAATCATTCCCATCTCACTTGGAATTAAGATAGGCTTAAAGGCCTTTGCTAAAACCAAATCGCCACTTCTAAGGACGAGGATTTTGTTAGTAACTGGGCGTTTACCCCGAAATTTAAAAGTCACCTTTTCAAGACTTTTAAGTGCGATAACTTGCGGGATGACATAAGTAATACCCTCACCACATTTTACGTCTATTTCTTCTTTGCTACACTTCAGTTTATCCCGAACAAACCAAGCCGCTGCTCGACCAGCTAATCGGGCCTCTTCACTTACTAAATCGACGATATCGTGGACATGTAAGCTGTTGCCACATATAAAAATACCAGAAATAGCGGTTTCCATATATTGATTCACATTTACCCAACGCGACGCGGAAGGGAGGTTTAAGATTTTACTTAAAAGAGAGATATACGGAATTAAACCAACCGACAAAATCAAAGTATCGCAGGCGATTTCCACTTCAGTCCCTGGAATGATTTGTAACTCATCATCAACGTTGCTCAATATTACGCTCTCTAAGCGTTTTTTACCGATAACTTTGGCAACAGTCGTCGATAACATCAAGGGGATATTATAGTCATGTAAGCATTGCACAATATTGCGATTTAAGCCACTTGCATGTGGCATAATTTCGGCGACACAAAGAACTTGTGCTCCTTCTAAAGTTAGCCTTCTTGCCATAATCAAACCGATATCTCCACTGCCGAGGATGACGACTTTCTTACCGACCATCATCCCATGAATATTTAAATATTTTTGGGCTGTTCCTGCGGTTAATATGCCGCTCGGACGATCACCAGCTAATAAAATAGCACCTGCGCTTCGCTCATAACAACCGGTAGCAAAAATAATCGTTTTGCACTTTAATTCCACTAAGCCTTCATCGCTATTTGAATAAGTCAAAACCTTATCAGCCGTGACATCTATGACTTGGGTATTTAATTTAAAGGGAATGTTAAGGGCGACAACTTGATCAACAAATCTCTGTAAATATTCAGGACCGGTGAGTTCGCTCTTAAATTCGATTAAACCAAAACCATCGTGGATACATTGATCTAAGATGCCCCCTAAGTAACTTTCTTTTTCTAAAATCACTAAATTATCAACACCATTTTTTTTGGCCTCAATTGCCGCTGCCATTCCTGCGGCGCCACCACCGATGATCGCTAAAGAAATTTCACGCATCTCACCTTTTCTCCTTCACCATGTGGTCAATGATATAACTACCCTCGTCATCTAAGAGGACTTCTTCGGGTTTAAGGCCATAATGTTCCGCTAAAAGCAGCACAATTTTCGGCTGACAAAATGCCCCCTGACAACGACCAAAGCCTGCTCTTACACGCCGTTTAATACCTTTAATGCTATGTGGTGGACAACTCCGCTTAAACAAATCTTTGATTTCACCGAGCGAAATTTTTTCGCAGTTACAAATCATTAACCCATACTCAGGATTAGTCTTAATTAGCTTATTTCTAGTTTCACCATCTAGTTTTGGAAGACGTAAATATTTTTGCACATAAGGATTAAAATTGATCTTGTCATTTAGTTCGATTAATGGCCTGACTAGTTCTTCAACGACATAGCGTGCAATTGCAGGGGCGGCGGCAAACCCTGGAGAATCAATACCAGCGACATTGATGAAATGTTGATCACTCTCACTATATTCGACAATAAAATCTCCTCGTGTACTACTCGCTCTTAACCCCGAAAAAACGCGAATCGTTTGTGTAAATGGAATCGAAGGCACTAATTGCTGAGCATCATCTTTTACTTTTTGTAAGGTTTTAGCATCAGTACTTAAATCTTCTGAGTTCGTAAATTCACTTGAAGGACCGATGAGATAATTTCCTGATGGCATTGGAGTAATTAAAACACCCTTTCCCTTAGAACTTGGAAGAGGAAAAAGTGTATGTTTAGTTAAATGAGGAGTGTCGTGATCTAATAAATAATATTCGCCTTTGCGGGGCGTGATTTTCCAATCAATTTTTGTGGCCATCGCTGCCACTACATCCGCATGAACACCAGCGGCATTTATGACGATATTGGCAAATAATGGACCGCAATTAGTCGTTATTAGATAGCCATCTACATTTTTTTCAATTTTTAAGACTTCATGATTGCGTAAAAAAGTAACCCCATTATCGATAGCGTTTTCCATAGCGTGAATCACAAAATTAAACGGATTTATGACACCCGCAGTCGGGGCATAAAGCGCGGCTTTTACTGTCTGGTTAATTGCTGGTTCCATCTTTAATACTTCATCACGATTAAGTATTTGTACGGGCACACAATTTTGTTTAGCACGCTCTGCTAATTGCGTGAGTGTCGCTACTTGTTCATCGTCAAAAGCTAGGGTTAAAGAGCCGAATTGCTTAAAAGTGACATTCAGTTGTTTCGCTAAAAGGGGAAACATATGATTGCCAGCCAAATTAAATTTCGCTTTATTAGAACCTGGTTCCGGGTCATAACCACTGTGGATGATAGCGCTATTAGCACTACTCGTAGCATTTCCGGCATCATTGCTTTTATCGACAATGACGACATTGAGGTCATATCGACTCAGTTCTCTAGCAATTAAGGTGCCGATAACACCGGCACCGATAATTAAAATATCGTATTGAGTTTTCATGATTGTCAAACCTATATTTAGTGTATGGATAATTCATCTATAATCAAAGTAAAAACAGTTTTTTTATTTTTTAGATCTTTTTTGGTCGTGATCTAATTATTTTATTTAATATAAAATAGCAAAAAGACTCCTACTGTCTTATAGGAGTCTAATTATTTTATCTTCTATTTTTTGAAGTTTCTTGGGCCCTTGTATGGCGTTCTACCCGGTCGTGAAGAGCGGTAATCACGCGATGATCTTCCTCGACTTTTAGACTCGTCATAGCCTTCTGGCTTTTCAGAAAATTCTTTATGAGAAACTTTTACTTTCCCTTTTTCATCAATTTCGATGACTTTGACTTTGAGGATGTCGCCCACTTTGACAACGTTTTGCGCTTTTTCAACATAGCCATAGCCGAGTTGTGAAACGTGGCAGAGGCCATCGACATTACCGAATAAACGGACAAAAGCACCATAATCTTCAACTCGATTTACTTCACCATCAAATACTTCACCGATTTTGGCCACTCTGATGATTTCTAAAATTTTATCTTTGGCCTTATTAATAATTTCTCTATCCATATGATAAAGAGTTACTTGGCCACTATCTTCAATATCAATTTTGACATTGTCACACTGAGCGATGATTTCGTTAATGATTTTACCACCAGTGCCGATGACTTCTCTAATCCGATCTGGATCGATAAAGAAGGTGTCCATTTTTGGCGCATATTTACCGACATCTGGACGTGGTTCCGCAATAGCTTTAGCCATCGCTTCATGAATCTTCATACGGGCAACGTGGGCTTGTGCTAATGCTTCTTTTAAAACTTCACGAGTGACGCCTTTAATCTTGATATCCATCTGTAAAGCGGTCACTCCTTTTTCAGTACCTGCGACTTTAAAGTCCATATCGCCGAAGTGGTCTTCTAAACCTTGGATGTCCGTTAAAATTGCATAAGAATGTTTTCCATCTAGTGGACCGGAGGAAATTAAACCCATTGCAATACCAGAAACTAGCCCTTTAATCGGTACACCAGCTGCCATAAGGGACATACATGAAGCACAAATTGAAGCTTGAGAAGAAGAGCTATTAGATTCCGTGACTTCCGCCACTGTTCTAATCGTATATGGAAATTCTTCTTCGGTCGGAATGACATAAGAAAGTGCTCTTTCACCTAAAGCGCCCTGGCCGATTTCTCTTCTGCCAGGGGAGCCCATTCTCCCAACTTCACCAACTGAATAAGGAGGGAAGTTATAATGGTGCATCCAATGACGCGTTTCTTCTTCAGTTAAATTATCGATAATTTGCGCATCGCTTTTAGCCCCTAAGGTGGTGACGGAAACGACTTGCGTTTGCCCACGAGTGAAGATCGCCGAGCCATGAGCTCTTGGCAATATATCAACTTGGGCATCTAATGGACGAATTTCATCAACTTTCCGGCCATCAGGTCTAATTTTTTCATCAGTGATTAAACGACGAATTTCTTTAGCGATGAGATTTTCTAAGGCCTCATTAACCATACTCATCACAGCCTTACGGCTTTTTTCGTCTTCATATTTACGGGAGTCGTAATCATCTAAAATTTCAGCCTTTACACTTTCAATAGCCGTTTGTCTTTCTAACTTGTCAAAAACAGAGATAGCTTTTTTAAGTTTAACTTCAGCGCGAGAGACCACGTCTTTTTCAATGGCTGGATCAACTTGGTAAAGCTCGACAACTCTTTTTGGTTTGCCGACGGCTTTAATAATTTCTTTTTGCCAGACACACAATTTTTTAATCGCGGCGTGACCAAACATTAAAGCATCTAATATCTCTTCTTCGCTCACTTGGTTAGCCCCAGCTTCAACCATATTAATGGCTTCTTCTGTGCCGGCAACGGCGAGATGGATATCGGACTCTTTACTCTCAGCGGCCGTAGGATTAATAATTAAATTGCCATCAACACGACCGACATGGACTCCAGCAATCGGCCCATCAAATGGGATATCAGAAATGCCTAATGCCAAGGATGAACCTAACATCGCCGTCATTTCAGGGGTGCAATCTAAATCAACACTCATTACTGTATTAATAATTTGGACTTCGTTACGAAATCCCTCGGAAAACATCGGTCTAATTGGCCGATCGATTAATCTTGCTGTTAA
>JAAZFO010000116.1 GCA_012511695.1 Erysipelotrichia bacterium
CAATTAATAGGGAGGACAAGAACAGGTCAAATTACTCTCGCTAGACACATCGCCATGTATCTCATCAGAACTAACATCGATATTTCTTTAAGCAAGATTGGGCAAACATTCGGCGGCAGAGATCACACCACGGTGATGAATGGTGTTTTAAAAGTGGAAACAATGTTGAAAAATGATGATGGTTTAAAGACCGTGATTAGCAAGTTACAAAAACGTTTAAAAAGCAATTAATTTTATATAAATAAAAAATGCAATATTTAATGCACCGTGTTATAATAAATTTAACTGAAGAAAAAACTACTTATCCACAATTTACACCACCCCTACTACAATAACAATTAATACATATATATATAAATATATATAATAATGAAAGGAACCGATTATGCGATTTACCATCAAACGTGAAAATTTTCTAAGAAGACTAAATGTCACTGTCAGAGCAATTGCCAGTAAAAACGCTAAAGCTGTTTTGGAAAATTTAAAACTTGATTTAGATGAAAGAGGTTTGTTCCTTACTGGTACTGATGAAAATATCTCGATCAAAACTCAAGTGCCTTACCGTTTAGGCGAACAAGTAATTATCAGAAACCATAAAGAAGGTGCAGTTTTAATCAAAGCTAAATTATTAGTTGAGATTATCCGTAAAATGGATTCTGATGAAGTAACTCTTGATGTTATCGATTCTACCATTGTCACCATCAGTAACAATCGCTCAGAATATCGTTTAAACTGCGTCAACGTTGATGAATATCCTGATCTTGACCTAGAACCCACTGGCATTCATTTACGCTTACCTCGTGCTGATTTTGACATTTTGGTATCACAAACTACTTTTGCAGCTTCTTTTAAAGAGCAACGTCCAATTCTCACTGCTTTAAATCTTGAAGCAAGAGATGGTTTGCTAACTGCGACTGCGACTGATTCAGCTCGTATGGCTCGCAAAACACTAAATATTCCTTTAGGTATTGATTTCATTGCCAACATTCCAGCTAGGATGTTAGTGGAAGTTAATAACTTACTAGATGGGAAAGATGTAATCGATATCGCTATAAGCGATAAGAAAGCTTTATTCACTATTGGAACTACTGTTGTTGCTACTAGATTGATTTCCGGTGATTATCCGAACACCAAAAATATTGTTCCTAAAATAACAAACTATTCATTGGAAGTTAATGCTGATGATTTAATGAAGGCGATTGATCGCGCTAACATTTTATCGATTGATCGTGAAAATATTGTCGACTTAACAATGAGTGAAGATGGTGTTGAAATTTCTGCTAAATCAAGTCAAGTTGGTTCAGCGGTTGAAAAAATTGATATTTTCAAATACATCGGACAAAAACTCCACGTTTCCTTTAATAGTGGTTTTGTCATCGATGCTGTCAAAGCACTTGGTTGCACTGATGTCACCTTTGCGTTTGTAGGCGAAATGAAACCGTTTGTTGTCGAAAACGCTTTAGATGATTCGGTAGTCCAAATCGTCACTCCTGTACGGACTTATTAGGCGAAAAAAGCCATTTTAAATACAATGTAAACTAAGGGAATATTTTATTCCCTTTTTTGTGTAGATAGTTTATAATGAATTATAGGAGTTCTTGTGTCTGAAAAAATTATTAAATTGAGAAACGGTGAACAATTTGTAACACTTGGCGCGCTACTGAAAATCGGTGGCGTTATTAGTACCGGCGGACAAGCTAAATATTTCTTAGATGAAAACCAGGTTTTAATTAATGGGCAACCAGACAATCGCCGAGGTCGCAAATTGTATAAGGGTGACAAAATTAATGTTCTCAATTTATTTTTTTTAATCGATTAACATGCTCATTAAAAAAATCACCCTTAAAAATTTCCGCAACCACACATTTCTCTCGTTTGATTTCTCCCGTCGTTTGAATATTCTATCGGGCCCTAATGCCCTTGGAAAAACCAACGTCGCAGAAGCGATTTATTATTTATCACTCGGCCAAAGTTTTCGCACAGATGAAGACATCACCCTCATTCAAAAAAATGAAGACCGTGCTGAAATTGAAGCGGTGATAACAGAAGGAGAGTTGGTTCGCAAAATCAATGTGGTGATCACAAAATTAGGAAGAACTATTGCTGTTAACGGAAAAAACATTTCCAAACTATCGGATTTGTCCAAATGCGTCAATGTGATTTTATTCCAACCTAAAGATGTGTCCTTATTCAAAGGTCCGCCAAGAGATAGACGTCACTTCCTCGATATTTCTATTTCAAAAAAGAGTGCGATTTATCTAGATTATCTTTCTCGTTATAACAAGATTTTAAAACAGAGGAATAACTTGTTAAAAAGCGACACAGTCGATGAAACATTACTTGAGGTCACTACTGAACTAATGATTAAGTTAGCGGGATCAATCATCTCCTATCGACAGCTGTACGTTAAAGACAACAACGATATTCTCAACAAAATCACGCGTTCACTTACCGGTGATAAAGGCACCTTTGAATTAAAGTACTATCCATTTGTCCCCTATGATGCAAATTTTAATGAAAATGCCAAAAATGCTTTTAAAAAAGTAGAGGAGGGGGATCTCAGACGGAAACAAACTTCGATTGGCATTCACCGTGAAGACTTATCTATTAGCCACAACGGACGCGATATTGCTAGTTTTGGTTCGCAAAGCGAAAACCGCATAGCTGCCTTGGCATTAAAGCTCAGTCCTTATTTCCTCATCACAGACAAAGATAAAAAACCGATTGTCGTACTCGATGATGTGATGAGCGAATTGGATCAAAGACACCAAGACAGTTTAATCAAATTTTTAAGAAAGTTTAATCAAGTGTTTATCACAGGAACAAAATTAGATATTCCTAACTGCAATCACTTATTAATAAAACCAAAGACAAAGGAGGTCATCTAATGGCAGAAGAAAAGAAAAATTTAGTGGGAGAAAACGAAATTCCTGCTCAAGAAAAAGAGCCAGAATTAGAAGTTTTGAACACAGATGAAGAGGAAAAGCAATTAGAAAAAGCAGACTCTAAATATGATGCGGAAAATATTCAAGTTCTTGAAGGGCTTGAAGCCGTAAGAAAAAGACCCGGTATGTATATCGGCACGACTTCTAGTGCGGGCTTACATCACCTCGTTTGGGAAATTGTTGATAACGCGATTGATGAAGCTCTTGCGGGTTACTGTACAGAAGTCGCTGTTATTTTAAATCCCGGCGACACCATCACTGTCATTGATGATGGCCGTGGTATTCCAGTTGATGTCGTTAAAAAATCAGGTTTATCCGGTGTGGAAACCGTTTATACAGTTTTGCACGCTGGTGGTAAATTTGGTGAAGGCGATGTTTATAAAGTTTCTGGCGGCTTGCACGGTGTTGGTGCCTCAGTCGTTAACGCTTTATCTGAATGGTGCGAAGTCACTGTAAATAAAGATGGTGGAGTTTATTATGTCAAATTCCAAGACGGCGGAAAAACTGTCGAGCACTTGAGTAGAATTGGTGACTGCGACTCCAATAAAAATGGAACAATCGTCACCTTTAAACCAGACCCAACTATTTTTACCGACAGTACTAGGTTTGATTATCAAATTATTCGTGATCGGATGCGGCAAGTTGCTTATTTAAATCGCGGCATAAAAATCATTGTTGAGGATAGAAGAGAAGAAGAAGTCGTCCGTGAATCTTTCTGTTACGAAGGCGGCATTAAAGAATACGTTCTCTTTATTAACAACCATAAGAAAAAAATATTTGATGAAGTCATTTACTGCGAAGGCAGTTGCATCCCTCCAAGCTCAGATGGTAAAGAGGCTCGTGTTTATGTCGAAGCAGCAATGCAATACGATGATGGATACGCAACTAACATTTTCTCATTTTGTAATAACGTCCATACTCACGAAGGAGGAATGCACGAAACCGGCTTTAGAGATGCGATGCGTCGCATAGCTAATAATTACGCCAGAGAGTACAAATTCTTAAAAGACGGCGATGATGATTTCACCTTTGATGATATTACTGAGGGTTTAACTTGTGTGCTTTCTATTAAGCATCCAAACCCACAATTTGAAGGGCAAACTAAAACTAAATTAGGTAACTCTGAGGTACGGAGAATCGTTTCCCAAATAGTGGGAGAACAATTCAATCGTTTCCTTTTAGAAAATCCAAGACTTGCTCGTATTATCATGGAGAAAATTATCACGGCTGTTAATGCGCGACTAGCAGCTCGCAAAGCTAGGGAAGATATTCGTCGTAAAGGCGGTTTAGAACTCAACACTCTTCCAGGTAAATTGGCGGATTGTTCTTCTAAAAATCCAGAAGAGTGCGAACTCTTTATCGTTGAAGGAAATTCTGCTGGTGGAAGTGCTAAAAATGGTAGAAACCGTGAGACGCAAGCTATCCTCCCGTTGCGAGGCAAGATTTTAAATGTTGAAAAAGCGCAAATAAAACGTATTTTTGCTAATGCGGAAATCGGTAATATGATCACTGCGATTGGCGGGGGTATTGATCCTGAGTTTGATGTCAGTAAAATCAGATATCATAAAGTCGTCATCATGACTGATGCTGATGTTGACGGCAGTCACATTCGTGTTTTATTTATGACATTTTTCTATCGTTTTATGAGGCCATTAATAACTAACGGCCATGTTTATATTGCGCAACCTCCACTTTACAAAGTCGAATATCACGGGAAGCAATACTATGCTTACAATGATGCGCAATTAGAAAATATTAAAACAACATTAAAATTAAAACCCGGCCATCCGCTCCAACGCTACAAAGGTCTTGGTGAAATGGATGCCGACCAATTATGGGATACCACCATGGATCCAGAACGCCGCAGAATGCTGAGAGTAACTCTTAACGACGGCATTAAAGCGGAACAAATTTTCACTGATTTAATGGGCGACAATGTTGTTCCCCGTAAAGAATTCATTAACGCTAATGCTAAATTTGTGAAAAATCTTGATGTTTAAGGAAAGGAATGATTAAAAATGTTAGATGAAGAAAATAAAATCTTAGACGAAGAGACTGAAACAACAGAAGTCGAAGAAGTCGATGCTCCTGAAGAGGAACATGATTTAAAAGAAGGTATCATTGCTGGGCTAACCGAAGTTGACACGGTCCCCTTAATTCAAGAGTCATTCCTTGATTACGCGATGAGCGTTATCGTTGCTCGAGCAATTCCAGATGTCAGAGACGGGATGAAACCAGTCCACCGCCGTATTATTTATTCAATGGCGGAAACGAACAACACCCCCGATAAACCATTTAAAAAATGTGCTCGTATCGTCGGCGAAGTCATGGGTAAATATCACCCTCACGGAGACGCAGCTATTTATGGAGCGTTAGCGAGATTAGCGCAACCATTTGCCATGCGCTACATGTTAGTGGAAGGCCACGGAAACTTTGGCAGCGTTGATGGTGATGAACCAGCGGCTTATCGTTATACTGAAGCAAGAATGGCAAAACTAGCCCTTGAAATGGTTCGCGATATCAATAGCAACGTCGTTGATTTCGCAGATAATTATGACGGTGTTGACCAAGAACCAACGGTTTTACCAGGGCGTTTTCCAAATTTATTAGTCAACGGCTCTAGTGGTATTGCTGTGGGGATGGCTACTAATATTCCTCCACACAATTTAACAGAGGTAATTGATGGCGTAATTGCCATTGCGCGTGACCCTGAAATCACAGTCGAACAACTAATGGAACATGTCAAAGGTCCAGATTTCCCAACGGGTGGGATAATTTTGGGTAGAGGTGGCATTCGGGACGCTTATGAAAAAGGAACCGGTAGTATTGCGATTAGATCCACGTGTCACATCGAAGAACGCGGCGATCATGGAATGAAACGCATTGTAATTGATGAGATTCCGTATGGTGTTAACAAAGCCACGATGATTGAAAATATTGCCAATTTAGTACACGATAAAGTTATCGAAGGCATTTCTGATATTCGTGATGAATCTAATAAAGACGGCATCCGTGTCGTTATTGAAGTGAAAAGAGATACCATTCCAGAAGTTTTGTTAAATCAACTATATAAGATGACTAATTTGCAAGTTAGTTTTGGAATTATCAATTTGTGTTTAGTTGATAATGCTCCGAGAGTTTGTTCTTTACCACTCATGCTCCAACAATATCTTGATTTCCAAGTGAGTGTTGTAGAGAGAAGAACCAAGTTTTTATTGGCGAAAGATGAAGCCCGTGACCATATCGTCAGCGGTTTAATCATTTGTCATGATAATATCGACGATATCGTTGACATTATTAAAGGGAGCGCTACGCCAGATGAGGCTATTAAAAAACTAATGGCCAAATACGCTTTTTCTGAACTACAAGTAAATGCTATCTTAGCGATGAATTTACGGCGCTTGACGGGAATTGAAACTAATAAGTTGTTAGCGGAACGCTCGCAATTAGAAACAAATATTAATGAATATAAACGTATTCTTTCAGCTAGGGAAAATCAAATCGAAATCGTCATTAAAGAGTTAGAAGAAATCAAAGGGCGGTTTGGAGATGAAAGAAGGACTGAAATCTCTAACGTGGCCGCTAATATTGACGACGAAGATTTAATCCCACAAGAAGAAATCGTTATTACTCTTTCTCGAGGAGGCTATGTCAAACGCCTCGCTGCTGATGTTTTCAAAAGACAACACCGCGGCGGTCGTGGCGTCCGTGGCGCTTCTTTAAACGAGAATGACGTTGTCCAGTTGATGGTTTATTCAAAAACGCATACTGATTTATTATTTTTTACTGATTTAGGTAAAGCTTACCGTATTCGAGGATACCAAATCCCTGAATATCAAAGAGCGGGCAAAGGCATTCCAATTATTAACCTAATCAATATTGAAAAAGGTGAAAGTGTTAAAGCCATTATCTCGGTTGATGAATATTTAGATCACCGTTATTTGATGTTCTTTACAAAAAAAGGCTTAGTCAAAAGAACGGCAATTTCAAGATTTAAATCCGTAAGACAAAACGGTAAGATTGCCATCACTTTAAGGGAGGGCGACAACTTACTCGAAGTTAAAGAAATTCAAAACAAAATGAAAGCCTCTGCCCCTATTATGGAAAAACGTAAATACTACACTAGGGCTGTCAATGAAAATGAAGAGGCCGTTTACACTTTGGTTGATAATCCAATCGAAGATAATATCGATGATTATTATCTCGATACCATTGTCGGCATCGCTTCCAGCGAAGGAAAAATGGTTAATTTTGCTGTCGAAGATGTCAGACCAATGGGGAGGACTGCTTCTGGCGTTATCGGAATTTCTCTTGATGAAGGCGCGGTAGCGATTGGAGTTACGGTTGCTTATGAAGGTGATTTAGTCCTTGTGGTGACGGATAAAGGTTATGGCAAGATGACGCATATTTCTGAATATCGTATTACAAAACGGGGCGCCAAAGGTGTTTTTACTATTAAATCCACTCGCAAGATTGGTAAAATTGTCGCTATTCGTACGGTGTCTGATAATGATGATTTAATGGTCATTACTAATTATGGAATTGTGATAAGAACCCATTTAACAGAAGTCCGGCAATCTTCTCGTAACACGCAAGGCGTCAAAATCTTAAATTTAGAAGGACGACAAAAAGTTTCTTCGATTGCCATCGTCCCTTACGAAGAAGACGAAGATTGTGATGATGAAGATCTTGAAAATATCGAAGACGTAGATGTTGCAGAAGACAATAGCGCAAGTGATAATGACGAATAATTATGAAAGTATTGGTTTATTTTCAACCGAAGGCAAAACGTGACATTTTTGAAGGTGCCAGAATGCGCAAAACGATCAAAGGGGCTCTTGAAGTTGCTGATGTTCAATATACCTCGAACTTATATGACGCCTATGATATTGCACATTTTATGTCACCAGATGATGAAGGCAAGATAAACATCGCCCTAGAAAAAGGGGCGCCAGTCGTCGTCTCCGCTTTGTTTGGTGAAAACGATCCAGCTTCTCGGTTTATTATTTACCGTCGTAACAAAGAAGGTAAAAAAGTACCACACTTAAAGCAAAAAGCTTTGCGGATGATGAATAAGGCAGCTATGGTATTAGCGCCTACCCAATCCGCTAAAGACTTTTTAATCAAAAACGGAGTGTTTAAATCAATTGAAATAGTCCCTCCTGGCATTAATCTTGCGAGGTTCAACTTCTCAAGAAGCGATGAAAAAGAGTTGTTTTACCGATATTTTAGAGAAGATAAAACTAAAAAACTTGTCTTAGCGCTCGGTGAATATTCTTATAAAATGGAGGGGATAGATGCCTTTCTTGACGTAGCAAGAGGAAGAGATGATGTGGTTTGTTATTTTGTCGGACCAGAACCATCGGCAACTCTGATGAATAAAATCAGCAAAAGAGCGCCGAAAAATGCTCACTTCATTTCGATTAACCACGAAGATATTTATCGCAGTATGTTATTAAATGCTGATGTATTTATGTTACCAGGGTATCAGCTAGCTAGTATGCTATCTGTAGAAGAAGCTTTAGCGGCTAATTGTCAACTGATCGCTAGAAAGTCTGCAGTTTTTCCAGATTTTATTAAAAATGGCGAGACCGGTTATGTGGCGGAGTATTCTGAAACCCTGACAGCGTTAGTCAATGATTATCTCGATGAGAAAATTGTGCCGACGACTAAACAGGCCTATGAAAAAGTTTCTACTTACAATTTACAACAATACGGAATAAAATTATTAACGATCTATAATGCGTTATTAAAGAAATAATATAGGAGGAAGGCATATGTTAGACATTAATCTAATTCGTGAAAATCCCGAATATGTCAAAGCAGCATTAAAAAAGAAAGCGTGGGATGTTGATTTTACGCAATTTTTACTTTGGGACAAAAGAAAAAGACAGCTGTTACAAGTAGTCGAAGGCAACAAAGCGGAAATGAATAAGTTATCTGCGAGTGTGCCCGCTGCTAAAAAAGCAGGCGAAGATGTCAGCAAAATCTTTGCGAAAGTTAAAGAAATTGCTAATGCCAACGCTAATAGTGAAGCGGAACTAAAAGATTTAGATGCTAAAATATTTGATTTTCTTGCTGACTTGCCTAATTTGCCAGATGATGATTTGCTCGGAGGCGGTAAGGAAAATAATGTCCCTATTAAAGTGGTTGGTGAAAAACCAAAATTTTCCTTCCCACTAAAAGATCACGTTGAATTAGCAACTTCTCTAGGGTTGATTGACTATGATAGAGGCGCAAAAATTGCTGGGCGTGGGGCTTGGATTTACACTAATTTAGGGGCACAACTCGAATGGGCCTTATTGAATTATGTTATCGCTGAGCATTTAAAAGATGGTTATACATTTATCTTGCCTCCCCATTTGTTAAATGAGGATACCGGCTTTGGTGCTGGTCAATTTCCAAAATTCAGAGAGGACGTATTTTGGCTTGAAGGAATGGAGCCGAAGAGGTTCCTACTACCAACTTCTGAAACCGCTTTGGTTAATCTTTACCGTAATGAAATTTTAAAAGAAGAAGACTTGCCAAAAAAACTGTTTGCCTACACCCCTTGCTATCGCAGCGAGGCAGGAAGTTACGGCACGGAAGAAAGAGGAATGATCAGAGGCTATCAATTTAATAAAGTAGAAATATTCCAATACGCTAAACCTGAAGATAGTGGGGTCGCGTTTGAAGAGTTGGTCGCTAAGGCCGTTAGTTTAACTGAAAAACTAGGCTTACATTTCCAAGTTAGTAAACTAGCAGCAGGAGATATTTCTCACTCGATGGCGAGGACTTACGATATTGAAGTGTATCTACCGAGCATGGATCTTTATAAAGAAGTTAGTTCCGCTAGCAACGCCAATGATTATCAAGCCCGTAGATCAATGTGTCGTTATCGTGATGTCGCTTCTGGCAAAACTAGATACGTCCACACTTTAAATGCTTCTGGCTTGGCGACGTCTCGTGTCTTTCCGGCTATTTTAGAACAACTACAACAAGCAGACGGCTCTGTTATTATTCCTGAAGTCTTGAGGCCGTGGATGGGCGGATTAGAAGTTATCAAACCAGTAAACAAATAACAATTAAAAATCAATTTAAATGCCACCGACTTTTGGTGGCATTTTTTGAATGAAAAATAATCCTATACCAACATACAAACGGATAAAAAAACGATGGCTAACATTGCTAAACAATTACAAAAAGCAAGCTCTTTATTATTGTAATTAAGAATGATATAATCACCATGCCATCGCGATGAACATTTATGAACCAGGTCAGGACAGGGATGTAGCAGCCTTAAGTACAATGTTCATGTGCGGTGGTTTGTTAACAATATGGAACGTTATAATAAATACATGGAATTGGCATTAGAAGAGGCACGCCTAGCGGCTTTAGAAGACGAAGTGCCAGTTGGGTGTGTCATCGTTTATCGTGATCAAGTCATCGCTTCGGCGCACAACAAGCGCGATAAAAGCCACAACCCTCTCGGACATGCAGAAATATTAGCTATTAAAAAGGCCGGTGAATTTATCGGTAACTGGCAACTAGTTGATTGTGAACTTTATGTGACCATCGAGCCGTGTATTATGTGTGGAGGCGCTATTATTCAATCGCGGATTGGCAAAGTCATCTACGGCGCTTCTGATAATAAAGGGGGAGCGTTCGGCAGCTCCATCGATATCTTAACCGCAAAAAATATTAATCACCGCCCGACGATTATCAGCGGTGTGCTTGAAGCCGAGTGTTCGCAAATTATCAAACAATATTTTAAAAATAAGAGAATTGCTCGTTAAAATTAAACTTGGTTTACAAGCCAAGTTTTTTTATGATGTATGTAAACTATGCGCGCTAAACAAACCCGTAAAAGATCTCGTTTTAACCCGTCTTATAAGACCGGTCTTTCTTCACGCCAAGTGGCGATAAGAAAAAAAGAAAAGCTGCGCAATAAAAAACACACTATGTTTGCTAAATCTAATGGCGAAATAGTTTTAGTTAATGCATTTAATATTTACAATTTGATTTTATTGGCTGTGGCGGCAGGCATGTTTTTTTTACAATCGCTTATTGGATTTTATTTTGTAGGGCTAGTTTTATTTAACACAGCGATCGGCTTAGGAATGGATTTAAAAGCCCGTCGACAACTCAGGAAATATGTTGTTAGACGAAAAACTACCGTCGTTAGAGATGAAAAAATTGTGCAAATAAATGACACTGATGTCGTCCTAGACGATGTCTTGTTTTTAGAAAAAAAAGCCTATATTGGCGTTGATGGCGTAATTTTAAGAGGAGACGCAGCGGTTGACGAAGCCTTTGTTTCCGGAGAATCTTCCATTGTTTATAAAAATATTGGAGACAGAGTCCAAGCGGGGACGGCGGTTATCGAAGGTGAAATTTACGTACGCGCTGATAAAGTCGGTAAAAAACGTTCGAATTACGCTGAAGTATTAAAAGCTAGAGCGATGAAGCGGGGTCCCGCAAAATTACTTCAGGCTTATCGGGTTTTATATCGGATGGTCGGCATTGGACTTTTGATATTAGTCAGCTTACTGTTAGTGGTTTTTTATTTTCAAGGACAATTATCAAGTGTTGAACAACTAAAGAGTGGGTTTTCAAACATCATGGATATACTCACGATGTTTGTTCCTGGAGGTTTATATTTGTTATCCACAGTAGTTTTAGCCATTTTTGTAGGGGAATTAATTAAGAAAAATCTTATTATTCAAGACCGTTTTCGTTTAGAAACTTTAAATAGAGTTGATACATTTTGCTTTGATAAAACCGGCACGTTAACTGATGGGACTTTGATGGTTAAAAGGACAATTGTCATCAATCGTGAGGTTGGCGAAGAATATGTAGCGCAAGCGATGTCTAATTTATTGATAGCAACCCAAGCGGACAACCTCACTGCGAAAGCTTTAAGAAAAGTGTTTGATTTACAATTGAGCACCGGCATTAATGCCACATTACCATTTAGTAATGCCAGTAAGTATTGTGGTGCGACATTTAAGGGCGGGAAAACCTTTATAATGGGGGCGCCTGAATTTTTACCACTGCGCAATAAAAAAGGCTTGTTAATTCGGGCCGAGGAATATCTCAAAGAGGGCAACCGTGTCGTAGTGTTGGGCGAAAGTCGAGCGCCGATTATGGAAAACAAATTTGCGGGGGAGCTAGATGCCGTCGCTATGATTATTATCAAAGAGCGCGTCCGTGAAGATTTAGGTGAAACTTTTAAATGGCTTACTGCTCACGGCGCTGATATTAAAATTATTTCTGGCGACCATCCACAAATCGTCACCACTATCGCTCAAGAAGCGGGCATTATCGATGCTGCTAAATGCGTTTCGCTTGAAAATACATCGCTTGAAAAAGTGAAAGCCCTCGCGCTTCGTTATAAGGTTTTTGCTCGCGCGACTCCAAGGCAAAAAGAAACGATTGTCGCTGCGTTACAAGAAAGTGGTAAACGCGTCGCGATGGTCGGGGATGGAATCAATGATATTTTGGCATTAAAACGGGCTAATTGCGCTATTGCGATGGCTAGTGGGGCTGATGAGGTCCGTTGCCTAGCGCCAATGGTCTTGAAAGATAATAGTTTTTCACAACTCCCTCTGGCGATAAAGACTGGCGGACGAGTGATCAACAATTTAAAAAGAGTTGCTTCTTTATTGTTGGCAAAAGCACTTTTCATTTTTTCGATCGCTGTTGCTTTTACAATCAATGTTTTTGCTAATGTAAACACCGTTTCCAACTTTCCTTTAACGATTAATCAATTGTTGCCTTTGGAAGTGATTTTTGGTGGCTTCGGAGCTTTATTTTTAGCATTTGAACACAATGAAGAAAAAGAGAGCCCTAATTTCTTAAAAGAAATATTTAAAAATGCGGTGCCGTTTGCACTGCTGGTAACGGCCGTAGTAGTAATAATCTTTACATTGTTTGATTTACAGACAAGAAGTTTGATAAACTTTGGCATCCACAGTGAGGAAACGGCTGTCGGGATGAGTGTGCTAGCTATTAATTTGTTGATGATTATTTATTTTTATAAATTGTGTCGCCCGTTTACCAAATATCGCTCTATTATTTTTATAATAATTATTGTTTTGAATGTTTTGGTTTTAGGTGGGTCTGCAGTTATTACTTATCTCGGTGGAAAAAGTGATACAATTTTACAAATTCCATACTTAGAAATGGATGTCCCAGCCTATATGTTTACCGCGTTTGTGACCATTTTAGCGGGAGCTTTATATTTATTGATCAATTATTTGGTCGAGATAGTAAAAGGAGGAGCTAAAAAACATGGACATTAATGTCGAAAACATAGCGGCCCTCGTCACTGAGCAACCAGATGCTATTTTAAAAATCGTTAAAACTCATTTAAAAAAGATTAACGGATTAGACAAAAAAAGAAAAAGCGATCTAAAAAATATTATAAAATTAACTAAAGAGTCCTTCTTAACCAACAATATTCAAAAGATGACTAATAACATACTTTTAAGACCAAAGATAAGCAATGAGGTTAGAAAACTAAAGTGAAAACAGAATATCGGTTCGCCGAGGCATTAAAAACGATGATGTCTAATTTACCGCTGGAAGAAGTTTCCGTAGCAGCTTTAGCGCGCCGGTGTAAAGTTAATCGGCAAACTTTTTATTACCACTTCCGCGATATTTATGACTTACTAGCGTTAGTTTTTTTAAACGAAGAAATTACTGGGGCTGATGAAACCAAGAGTTCTGAAGAACTAGTG
>JAAZFO010000117.1 GCA_012511695.1 Erysipelotrichia bacterium
TAAGTTAAGCAATATTCAAACTAGATTTGCTAACAATTCGTTATATTTACATAAAAAAAGGTACACAGTTACATTAATTGATCGAAACCCCGACTCTTTGTTAACTGTGAGTTTACTAAGTATTCCTCTATGTACGTTTGATAGATTTTATGTTAGTAATAATCTAAATCATTACGTATATAGTTTATACTTTTAAAGGAGGATTATTATATGCCTAAACTTGAGTGGGATAAAATAGGCGAACGACTCTATGAAACTGGCGTAGATAGAGGTGTTTTATTTGTTTACGATAAAAGTGAAAAAGAGTATAAAACGGGAGTTCCGTGGAACGGTCTAATCGCTGTTTCCGAAAACCCCACAGGCGCGGAGCCAAATCCACAATACGCTGATAATATTAAATATCTAAATTTAATGTCTGCTGAAGAATTTGAAGCTTCAATTGAAGCGTTTATGTATCCGCCGGAATTTGCTGAGTGTGATGGTTCAGCATCTCCTGTGGATGGTTTAGAAGTGAGTCAGCAAAACCGAAGTCTTTTTGGATTTGCGTATCGAACTCTTATGGGTAGTGATGCTGAAGGAACCGATTATGGTTATAAACTTCACATCATTTATGGCGCTTTGGCTACCCCAACGGATAAATCATATACAACTCAAAGTGACTCACCTGAAGCATTGACTTTTAACTGGGATATTACGACTACGCCGGTTCCAGTTACTCGGTTTAAACCAACTGCTTGTGTGATTATTGAGAGTGTTGATGCCGAAGTAGACGGTTTGGCTGAGTTGGAGGATATTCTGTATGGTGTTGATGCTGATGTAGAGAATGGTATTGTTGCTTCGGATTCACGTCTTCCGATGCCTGATGAGATTCTGACTATTATGGCTACAACCCAAGGATAATTATGTGGTTCTAAGAGACTCATTAACTTTTAGTGAGTCTCTTAAATTTATTTGAAAGGAGAACACTGATGATTAAGAAGACAGTTAAGTATGTCGATTACAATGGAGTTGAGAGAGTTGAAGATTATTACTTCCACCTCAATAAGTTGGAGTTGACCGAAATGGAACTTAATACTGAAGGAGGGATGTCAACCTTATTGTCGGACATTGCTAACAGTAGAAATCCAGACCAACTAGTTTCGATCTTTAAACAATTTCTGCTAAAATCGTACGGACAAAAAAGTGAGGATGGACGTAGATTTATTAAGTCTGAAGAAATGGCTCGGGAATTCTCACAAACAGAAGCGTTTTCAGAATTGTTTATGGAATTAGCAACTAACACTGACGCTGCAATTGAATTCGTTAATGGAATTATGCCACTTCCAGCTGGCGAAGAAATTACGAAAGAAGAAGTTGAACGTATGCTAGCCGAAAATGCACAAACTGAGCCGACACCTTCAGAGTGACGTAAGTAAAATTTTTAGAAAGGGCGATAAGAGTATGCTTCGAGTTGTAATTCCTGCAAAAGAGCAATATGATGAAGTTCAAAATCTATTCTTTAAAACAAAAGAATGCACTTTACAATTGGAACATTCCTTAATCGCTCTTTCTAAATGGGAATCAAAATGGAAGAAACCTTTTTTAGATCAAGGTCAAAAATCTGTAGAAGAAATTCTAGACTATATAAAATGTATGACAATAACACCCAATGTTGATCCTAACATTTATAAAATACTCCCCGTTAGTGTATTAGAACAAATTGAACACTATATCGACGACACAATGACAGCAACTACATTTTATGAGACAAAAACAGGTGCCAGATCGACTAATAAAATTACCTCTGAATTGATTTATTATTGGATGGTGGCATTTAATATTCCTTTTGAATGCCAAAAATGGCATTTAAATAGATTATTAACTTTAATTAGAATTTGTAGCATAGAACAAGAGCGGGCAACGCAACCCAAGAAGAACAGATCTAGGGCGGATATTTTAAATAGAAATAGGATGTTAAATGAGCAGCGTCGTCGTGCTATGAATTCTAAGGGATAGGAGTAGCTGTATGATATCTTTTCATCACAAAGGTGATTTTAATAAGACGTTCAAATTTTTTAAACGCATCTCAAGGCATAACTTGAGAAGGACGTTAGAAAAATATGGGCAACGAGGTGTGGTAGCCCTCGAGAATGCGACTCCGAAAGATACTGGATTAACTTCACGATCTTGGAGTTATGAAATTGAAATGGACAATAATTCAACGACTATTCATTGGTCGAATTCGAACATACAAAAAGGCGTTTCAATCGCCATTCTTATTCAATACGGTCACGGAACACAACATGGTGGGTACATTCAGGGTTATGACTATATAAATCCTGCACTCCGTCCTGTTTTTGAAGAAATGGTTGAGGAGATATGGAGGGAGGTGACCATGAGTGAGTAATATTGATGAACGAATAGTAAAAATGGTATTCGACAATAAAGAGTTTGATAAAAATGTCGAAACCAGTAAACGATCTTTAGAAGAGTTTGAAACGAAACTAAAACTTGATGGTATTGCTAGCTCCCTTGAGGTGATTGCTAGTCGCTTTTCTACTATGGGCATTGTGGGTATGGAGGTTATTGGTAGAATAACCAATGCGGCTATTGATATGGGTAAAAAACTTCAATCTGCTGTTGTTGGACAGATGCTCACTGGTGGTAAAAAAAGAGCTTTAAACCTCGAACAGGCATACTTCCAGCTTGAAGGTTTAGAAATGGATGCCGCCGCTGTTATTGAAAATGTTAACTATGCGGTTGATAATACAGCTTATGGTTTGGACGAGGCAGCCAAAGTTGCAGCTCAGTTCGGAGCCAGTGGAATGCAAGCTGGCGATGACATGGCAAGAGCATTAAGAGCTGTATCTGGTGTAGCTTCTATGACGGGTAGCTCGTACGAAGATGTTGGTCGGATATTTATTAAAGTTGCCGGTAACGGACGCTTAATGGGCCAAGAACTTCTTCAACTATCAGGAAGAGGTATTAATGCTGCCGCAACATTAGCAGGAGTTATGGGAAAAACAGAACAAGAAGTTCGAGAAATGGTTTCTAAAGGGCAAATTAGCTTTGAAATGTTTTATAATGCTATGCATGATGCTTTTGGTAAACATGCCGCTAAAGCTAACGAAACTTTTACGGGCGCCTTATCAAATATGAAGGCGGCGTTGTCAAGAATTGGCGCGGACTTCTATACTCCCTTTTTAACATATGCTCGCGATGTCTTTAATGCTATAAGACCGTTTATTAATGGTATTAGATCAGCAATAGCTCCACTTGTTGAATATACTGTTGGTTGGATGGATACAATTAGTAAAGGATTGATAAAATTCTTTGAGGGATTAGATCCTAGTCAAATTACCCAGTATATTCAGCCGATTATTAATATTTTTGAACATCTTTTGGACATTGCTAAAAAGATTGTAAAGCCTATAGCGGATGCCTACAAAGTTATATTTCCATCGAAAGGTCACGCAGCAGCTGTTGAGACACTTGAATGGCTAGGTAATGTAATTGAAAGTTATAAACCAAAAGCGGCTACATTAGAAAAGATAGGTAAAATATTTGAAGGTATATTTTCTGCCTTTGCTTTGTTTAAAGAAATTGCTTTTGATGTATTTAGAAGTCTAGAATACGTTTTGTGGCCCATTTTTGATTTAATTAAACGAGTATTTTTTTCATTGGCAACAAACGTTGCTGATCTTATTATAAAATTTACCAATTGGTATAAAACATCAGAAGCTCTTAGACAAGGTATATCAAAAGTTACTGAAGTATTAGCTAAAATTACGTATGGTCTCGTCGAATACCTTGATAAGTTTGCCGAATGGGTTCGAACCTCTCCAAAAGTTGCTTACGCTTATACTAAAATTAAAGAAATCGGTGCTAAAATGGCTGAGGGGCTTCGTATTGAATTCGATAAATTAAAAGGTATATTTGGCGGTTTAATCAAAGGCGGGCAAGCGTTTGCAGAGGCTATAAAACGAGCATTTACGAAATCAGGTGACGCCGCGGAGAAAAGTAAACTTGTTGTTGTCCTAACAAAACTTTGGGAGATTGTCAAGGCTATCACCGCAAAAATCTGGGAAGTTATTAAAGAGATTGGAAAAGGTATTAGTGAAGCCTTAGGTGGCATCGACTTTGATACTATTTTAAAAACGATAAACACAATGTCTTTAGGTATGATTGCAAATTCAATTAGAAAATTCTTTAATAAAGATCGTGGATTAGCAAATATTGTTAAAAGTATTAAAGACATTTTATCTAGTGTACGCTCAGTGTTAGAAGCTTGGACATTAACAATAAAAGCGGACGCGCTAATGAAAATTGCAACCGCTGTTGCGATTTTAGCAGCTTCTTTATTTGCATTATCGCTTATTGATCAGAAAAAATTAGGTGGAGCCATTGCAGCTATCACGTTACTCTTTGTTGATCTTATGGGCGCTATGAGTGTTATGGGTAAAATGCAAGGTGGCGGTCGATCTGGTATCGGAGGCGTCATTGATGCGTACGCATTAAAAACCATGACAGAAGCATTAACATCAATTGCAACTGCCGTACTTATAATGAGCGCAGCTTTGAAAGTTGTAGCAAGTATTGATGAAGATAAGGCGATGCAAGGTATATTTGTAATTGGTGCTATGACTGCTATGTTGGTAGCTACGGTTAAAGCATTAGAAAAAGTTAAACCTGCTCGTCTAAAAACCATTTCCACCTCTATGATTTTGTTTGCTACAGCATTAGTAATCATGGGTTCTGCTGTTAAAAAACTGAGCAAATTGGAATGGGATGAATTAGGTAAAGGATTGGCCGGTGTTGCCGGACTCCTTTTAATCATAGCTGGGTTTACTCGAATTGTGGGTAGTCCAGAAAAGATGATCTCGATGGGTATTGGATTCAACTTCATAGCAACATCAATGTTGTTATTTGCTGCAGCTATGAAGAAGTTCGCTAAGATGTCTTGGGAAGACATTGGTAAGGGATTAACAGGCATAGCGGGGGTCTTGTTGGCACTAGCAATCGCTGTAAATCTTATGCCTGAAAAGCGCATGTTGACCATTTCAACTGGTATTCTGATTATCGGTGTAGCAATGCAATTGTTAACCAGAAGTTTGATTAAGTTTGGTCAGATGTCATGGGAAGATGTCGGTAAAGCATTATTAGTTTTAGCTTCATCTATGATTATATTTTCAATAGCGTTGAATTCTATGGAGGGAACTCTTGGTGCATCAGCAGCTTTATTAGTTGCTAGTGCGGCAATGTTAGTTTTAGCCGGAGTCCTTAAAATCTACAGTAAAATGTCATGGGAAGAAATCGCGAAAGCTTTAGTTGTTTTGGCCGGTTCATTGGCTATTTTAACTATTGCCGGCTATGCGATGAAGCCTATTATTGGTATTGTGGTAGCAGCTGCTGGCGCAATGACATTGTTTGGTCTTGGTTTGGCTTTGGTAGGCGTTGGTTTATTAGCCATTTCGGCAGCACTTACTGCGTTTACGGGTTCCGTAGCTTTGAGCGCTACCCTTGTGACTAAAGCAATTCAAGTGATTGTTATGGCCTTTGTTAATCTTATTCCAGAAATTCTGGTTGCAATTGGCAAAGGTATTATCGCTATCCTGACAGTTATTAAAGATAGTATTAAAACAATTGTAGATACTGTAGTTGCGGTTGTAGTGGCCGTACTTAATGGTATTAAAGATACAATACCTACAATCATTGAAACTGTAGCCGTATTATTGGATGCACTATTACCATTCTTAGTTGAGTATATTCCTAAGATGATAAATGCTTTAGTAGATGCCTTAATTGGCACGCTTAAAGGTTTAGTTGATCGCATTCCAGAGCTTGTTCAAGTTGGTGTGGAGATTATTCTTAGTATTCTAAAGGGTATTATATCTACATTAGATGATGTTGTACAAGCCTTGTTCGATTTATTGATCGGAGCAATTAATGCGGTTGCTAAAGCTATAAAAAACAGTACGTCTGGGATTGCATCAGCGATTGCCGATTTGATTAAAGCATTTGTTGGACTTATATTTGAAATCTTTAAAGAACTTTTCTCTTTATCTACTGGAGATGCTTTAGATATTATTGATACGATGTCCACTGCTATATTCTTACTAGCTGGGGCTATGGCTTTGGCCGGTACGGCAGCGCCGACAGGTATTGCTGGTGCATTAGCCTTGGTAGAGTTTGTTGGTATTATAGCTTTACTACTTACGGCACTTGGTGCATTGAATAAAATTCCAGGTTTCCAAAGTCTAATTGAGAGTGGCGGAGAATTACTTGCTACTCTTGGTTATGCAATTGGAAACTTTATTGGTAGTATTATAGGTGGTCTCGGTGCAGGCTTGACAAGTGGACTACCAGCGATTGGCGAGAATTTGTCTGCATTTATGATCAACTTAGAACCCTTCATCGCCGGAGCAAAACGGCTGAATGCTGGTGCGTTTGATGGGGTTAAGGAAATTGTTGATGTTATATTACTATTAACAATGGCTAGTGTGTTTGATGGTATTTCTAAGTTCTTGTTTGCTGGAACTACTAGCTTTTCAACGTTTGGTGAGGAATTATCTACTTTTGGTAGTTACTTTGCTAAATATTATAACACTATTAAGCATATTAAACCTGACGTAGTTGATGCTTCTGCCAATGCTATAGGAGCAATGGCCGTCCTTTCGAAAAATCTTCCGAAACAGGGTGGTTTATGGCAGAAAGTTACTGGTTCCGCTACTTTAGCTACTTTTGGTAAAGGTTTAGTTGAATTTGCGGGATATTTGAAAGACTATCAGGCAGCTTTAGGTACGGGTATCAAAGTTGATCTGATCGAAAGTTCTACGAA
>JAAZFO010000118.1 GCA_012511695.1 Erysipelotrichia bacterium
CAAGGTATTGCTTTAATGGTTGATAAGAAAATTGATATCTTCAATCCACGCGTTATTGCAGTCATGGCTTTTATCGGTATTGTCGGATTAGGCATTGATGCCATTAATGTGAATGAAAACTTTGTTTTACCAGGCATCGGCCTTGCTGCTTTTGGTGGTATCCTTCTCAACATGTTATTAGTTTTCATTGAAAACAATTAAGAAAATTAAAACCAAATAATGGACAACCTGTTGATAATGTCGAACCAAAACATGACGAAAAATAATAAACAATAAAATCGTTATAGCATAATGAAAAGCTTGATATTTATATCAGGCTTTTTTTGTTGTTCAAAAGGCAGAAGCTTATCTCTGCTATTAAAATTACTATAAAAAATAAACATCACCATTATATTCATTTTGTTTTATAATGAAAGTAACAAGATATAGTTTTGTGAATCAATTTAGCAATTCTTTATTTTGCTGCAAAAAAATTTTTAAGAGAGGAACAAATTATGAAAAAGAAAATGTTCATCAGCATGGTAGGGCTTTTGCTTTCCGCAAGCTTGGTTGGTTGCGGTGGTGGGCCCGAACACAATTTCGCAACCGAATGGTCGTACAATGCCACTAACCATTGGCATGCTTGTCTTGATGAGGGGTGCAACGAAAGAAAAGATGAAGCTCCCCATACATTTGAAGTTGACGAAACCAAAGCTGTAGCTGCGACTTGCACAGCACCTGGTAAAAAAGTCGAAGTTTGCACTGTGTGTGCATATGAAAAAGAGACACCTCTTCCTATGATTGATCACCAATATGTCAATTACCCCGCTGGCACGGTAGCACCTACACACGAAGAAGATGGCGTGACTGCTGAGAAGTGCACTGTTTGTGGCAACATCAAAACAACTGTTGTCCCTGCTTTAGGGCACGACTTTGTTAAAGCGGGTAGCGCCATTAAAAATGTCGATGACAAAGATGTCCATAAGTATGCTTGTTCATGTGGCAAACTCGCTTACGGGATTGCTGTTCTTGATTATTCATTCCTAAGTGAAGGTAGCAACTCCTTTAAAGACGACACCATTTCCGAAAGTGATGCTCCTGAAGCTGGCGAAGGTGTTCGTGTCGCTGGTGGTGGCTCCATTAAGTGGAGAATGCCAATTCAAGTTGCCAGTAGGTACAGACTTTCTATCGGCGCTAACCCTGCTCCAAGCGCCATAGGTAATCCAAACATTGAAGCTAAAAACGGCATCAAGATTAATGGCGAAGACGTAGACTTAATTCCAAGCGGTCCGTATAATGACTTAGGTTTAGAAATAGGTCAATTTAATGAGTTGGTCTTAGCGGAATTTGACGCAATCGTTACAGCCGTTGGCGAAGATCTTGAAATTGAAATTACTCAAGTTGCCTCACAACGTTTATTCTTTGGAGGCGAACTAAAAATTGTTCAAATTCCTTCAGTTGCTGAATAGCATATTAAGAGCCACGGAATTAATTCTGTGGCTTTTTTTAAACTAAAAAAATGGAGTGATTTATATTGATAGTGCCGGTCATTTCTATGTTGCGTAAACTTAAAATCCAATAGAAATAATTAGGGATGATGTTGGTCAAACTAAAGATAATCATATATTTTTTGTGTCAAAAGAAGGATAATAAAAGTATATCTATTTAAATAAAAGAAAAATTTAATTTGTTCTTTAATTATTTTTTGGCATTTGCTTTCTTACTGAAGCAACTAACAAATAGGTAATAATTGTGAAAGGATGATAGTATGAATAAAAAATTACTATTACTTGGGGTACTGCCCCTTTTAGGTGTGGCAATCGTTAGTCAGCAAGCTAGCGCGGTTGCCTTACCAGCGAAAATCCAAAATAGGTTTATCTCAGATATTGCTTATACGGATACAAGTAATTACAACGCTCGCGCGCAAGCGCTCAACATTGAAATTGCAAGAGAAGGGATGACGTTGTTGAAAAATAAAGACAATACGTTACCTTTTAGTAATGCAATAAAAAATATTTCTGTTTTTGGTAAAGCTAGCACCAATCTTCAATTGGGTGGTGGTGGCTCTGGTAGCGGCAATGTTTCTAGCGGCATTACCAAAATCGATTTACAAAAATCCTTAACAGATGCTGGATTCAATATCAATCCACAGTTGACCACTTTTTATAACAATAATTCGGCTTCTGGTAATGGTAGAACTAATGGTAATTCAGGTTGGAAGGGTATTTCTGAAGCGACAGTTGGTGAAACTCCAGTGGATAACTACAGTGCTTCATTGAAAAATTCATTCGCTTCATACAATGACGCTGCGATTATGTTGATCGCGCGTGGAGGCACCGAGGGTGCAGATTGTAAGACTTATGATGCTCGCGATAACGCAAGAGATCCAATTAGCACCAGACACTATCTTGAATTATCCAAAAATGAAGATGAGCTATTGGACATGATTGGACAATACTTTGATAAAATCATCGTCTTAATTAACTCAGGCAACGTATTTGAATGTGCACGTTTAGAATATGATGATCAAGTGTCCGCTATTATTTGGATGGGTACTCCAGGAGCTAACGGCACTGCTGCTATTGGCGAATTTTTAAACGGCACTGTTAGTCCCTCCGGACGCACTACAGGTACGTGGATGCGTGATTTCACCAAGGATCCAGTTTTCCAAAACTTTGCTGATAATTCGCAGACGAATATTGATCCAGACACTGGCATAGAGTGGCCACAAGACACGATGTTTAATCCCGATGGCTCACCAGTGAAGTCCCCAGGCACGTATAGTGCTTATGATGGCACCCCTCAATGGGAAAATGAAGACAAAAAAGTCGTCAAATATGGCTTAAATGGCGTCAGACCTTCCGCTTATATTTCTTATGAAGAAGGCGTCTATATGGATTATCGTTATTACGAAACCGTCTATGCTGATTTAGAAGAAATCCAAGCAGGAGCTGGTGATGTTTGGTATGACAGTGATGAGGGTGTTATTTACCCATTTGGTTATGGTTTAAGTTATACCACTTTCGAACAAGAAATACTCAGCTGTAATGTGGCCGGTAAAAGTATCGACCGCGTTAGTAAGCAGATTGAAGTATCTGTCGAAGTAAGAAACGTCGGTAATGTTGCTGGCAAAGATGTTGTCCAGCTCTATTTTAAAGCTCCTTATATCGGAGGCGGGATTGAAAAGCCTTACGAGGTACTGTGTGAATTTGCTAAAACTGATTTATTACAACCAGGCGAATCACAACAACTTAAACTCAGTTTCTTCCTGCAAGATTATGCTTCTTATGACTTTATGGACGCTAATAATAATGGCTTTAAAGGCTATGAACTCGATGCAGGCAAGTATACGATTTCTTTAAATAAAAACGCGCATGAAGTTTTTGACCATGTTAACTTCAATGTGCCAAAAGGCGGTATTAAATATGAAAATGATCGTTTTACTGGTCATAAAGTTGAAAACCGTTTTACTGATAGAGGCTTTTATAGCTCTTTACCTGGTATAAATGATGTTGAATTCACTCAAATGAGTCGTGATGATTTCGAAGGTACATTCCCATCCTATCCAACCATCGAGGACCGCACTCTTAAAGAGGGTAGTCGTGTGGAAGAGTTTTTCACTCACCCATTCCACATCGCGGATCTCGAACTCAACGATGATGGCGAATACGTCCCATTAGCCGCCAAAAAGACTAAAGAAGATTTCATTGAATTAGGTTGGACACAACAACCCAATGGCTCGCCATTAAGTGCAGCGCAAAGTACACAATTTAGTGAAATGGTCGGCGTCCCACTTGATGATCCAAAATGGGACGAATTCTTAAATGAATTTACATACGACGAACTCCTTAACTACATCTCTGGTAGTAGTCAACACAACCCTGCCCTTAGCAGAATTGGAAAACCATCTTCTAATGATAGTGATGGCCCATCAAAATTCGGAACAATGTGGTGGTGTGGAGGACCGATCGTCGCTGCTACTTATAATATCGAGTTAGCTTTTGAACAAGGCGAATGCTTCGGTATTGAAGGGCACATTGATAATAAATATGGTTGGGCCGGTCCCGGTGTTAACTTGCACCGTTCACCGTTCGGTGGTCGTAACTTTGAATATTATTCCGCTGATCCATTTTTAACTGGACGTATAGCGGGCAGAGTCGTCGCGGCTGCTACTGATAAAGGTATTTACTGCTACTTCAAACACTTCGCGGTTAATGATCAAGAAAAAGGCCGTGAAGGAGCTATTTCCTATGTTAATGAACAGGCACTCCGTGAAATTTATCTCAAACCATTCCAAATGGTTATCCAAGAAGGTAAATCCATGGGGCTCATGTCGTCTTATAACCGCTTAGGTCTAATGGAAACTGCTGCTAGTTATCCACTTTTGACCGAAGTTCTCCGTGACGAATGGGGCTTCCAAGGGGGGATTATTTCTGATATGACGCACCGTGGCAACAGTGCTTTTGATGCCAAAATGTATGAAAATATCAACAACCGAGTCCTCGCTGGTTGTAACCAACAACTCGATGGTCAAAGTTATAAAGATGATATGAATGCTCGCTGGGATAATAGTGCATTTGATGGCAAAGGAGCGCCAGTATTTGATTATGAAGGCGATGAACATGAAGCCTATTCCTGGTGGTACGGTGTTCGTAACTGTGCTAAAGGTTCCTTATACATCTGCGCTAACAGTGGGGCAATGGAAAGAACATTCACCCTCAGTGCTCCTGGTATTGAGTTTGATGGTGTTGATAACGGCTATTACACTGGCAAAGTAGACGAAGAAATTATGATCTATGTTAATCTTCCAGCAACTTTAGCCATTGGACAAACTTATAACAATAAAGCAATCACTGATATTGAAATGTCAATTGATCCAGTGACGCCTTTGCCAGAAGGTTTAGTTTTTGAAGATGGTGTCATCTACGGAGCACCAACTGGACGTCATAATAACTTTGTTCACGTGCTCGTCTCCCTTTATTTAGCTGGTGATACTAACCCGACTGTTTTAGGGGCTAGTTTTGAACTATATGTTCCACCAGTCATTAAAAACGATGTTGTCGGAGGCTCTAGAAAAGGGTGTTTCGGTGGCGTCGCTACTTTAGGACTCGTAGCAACTTCGCTTATCACGGTAGGCGCTACTCTCTTGCTTTTAAAGAAAAGAGAACAATACGCCGAATAATAATATTTTTCAATCATCCAACTTTTAAAATTAAGGTGGCATCTAACGGGTGCCACCTTTCTTTTGAGATTTTGCTAAATAGAAGTATACAAATCTTAAAAAAGTGAAACATTCTCTCTGGCTATTAAATAGAGCGTGGGAAGAAGCTAACCACTTACGTCGCGGCTCGATTAACCGACCTTATATTTAAGTACAGCATTATAAAAAGCCCTGCTCAATTAGAACAAGGCTTTAAAAATTAAGATATAAAATAAATAATTATTGCACTTGCGTGGCTTCTTTTTTTCTACTTTCAAGAATTTCACGATCTATTTTAGAAAATTTTTCTACGTTCATAAAGATGAACATTAAAGCAATAAGGGCAAAACAAACAGTTTCGCCACCGAAGAAAACCCATGTCATGGCGGTACTAACGCTTGCGCTAGTCATACCGGCGACAGAAGTTGCGTCATAGCCAACAGCGGCCAGAACGCCAGAAATAATGCCGTTAGCAATACCAGTCATACCGACCATAATCGCGCCATATAGAGCCATTGATAAGCCGTCTGACCGGAAACCATATTTTGCTTCCTGGTGATCAGAAACGTCCGCTAATAGGGCTAAAGAAATATACATCGCTGGAGAGCCTCCCAGAGCCTTAATTACAAAAGCGATGACTGCTAAGATGAAGTTGTCACCAGCAAAAAGACCTAAAATTCCACCAGCAACCGCTAAAACTCCGCCGATAAGGATTAACTTACCTTTGCCAATTTTATTAGACAAAGGCCAAACAATTAGCATTCCAACTACAGTTGGCAAAGCGCCAAAAATGGCTAATAAACCAGATTTTGCGCCACCTAATTCGTTGACATCTTTTACTGTTTGAGCGATATTACCAGAATTTCCCCAAAGAGCATTACAATAATATAATTGTGCGCAGTTTTTGAGCATGCCGCCTAATTGATATAAGAAAAAGAAAGCGATCATAATCCACCAAAATTTATCTTTGGAACAGATTTTCCATTGTTTGGAAACACTGATTTCATTTGCTTCTTCTCCTCCGTTTTGGTGAGCAGACATCTCTAATTGCTCTTCACTAATTCTTTCACGAGTAAAAGCATATTCTAAAATA
>JAAZFO010000119.1 GCA_012511695.1 Erysipelotrichia bacterium
GGTCATTCATAACTTCGGTATAATTTCTCGCTTTTCCCGGATAATTTCCCGTCGTTTGAATTCCGCCTGTTAGAAAAGATTTATTTTCAAATCCTCCAACATCGTCGCCTTGCCAGCAATGTAAAGAAAGTGGAATGTTTTTTACTTTTTCGAGCGCTTTTTCGGTATCAACACCGAATTTAGCGTAAATTTGTTTAGCGTTTTGGTACATATATTCTCCTTAATAACTTTTAATGTCAAATGATTTTCTAACTAATTTTTTTGCCTGGGTATAATCTTTAAGCGAACCCCAAGCCACTAATTGAACCAATAAATTTCCGATAGCGGTCGCCTCTGAAGGGCCTGCATAAACCTTTTTATTCAAATATTTTGCAGTTAGCCTATTTAAATAATCGTTTTTACTTCCTCCACCAATAATATTTATTATGTTGTACTTAGTTTTGGTAATTCGCTCTAATTCATCTACCGCTGTTGCATAACAATTCGCTAAGCTATTATAAACGCAATGCGCCAGCTCGCCAACAGTATTGGGAACGGGCGCGCCATCCAATTTACAACGATTTTTAATAGCATCAATCATACTGTTTGGGTTAAGAAATTCCGGTAAATTGACGTCAATTGCGTAATCGTAATGGTTTTCTTTTTCCGCTAAAGATGCAAGCTCGTGAAATTCATAAGCGTCATTCAGTTCGCGACGAACTTCTTGAATCATCCAAAGCCCCATAATGTTTTTTAAAAAACGAACTTTACCTAAAATACTGCCTTCATTTGAATAATGGTTGTCTTTAGCCTCTATCGATAGTATTGGCTGGCTTTCGATACCGAGTAATGACCATGTTCCCGAACTTATATAAATTTCGTTGCCCGGACTTGCGATAACCGCCGAAGCTGTGTCATGAGTCGCAGGAAGAATAACTTTAATATCGCAACCTAGTTCTTGTTTTATTTCTTCGCTGAAACTCCCTAAGCAGTAACCCGGTTGCTCTAAGCGCCCTAACAGTTCTTTCTTTATTCCAAGACAAGATAAAATATTCTTGTCATACTGTTGATGTTTTGCGTTTACAAGCCCGCTTGTACTGGCAAGAGTGTACTCATGCGCCATTTTTCCCGTTAATTTATATGAAAAATATTCCGGCAAGTAAAGCATATTTTGCGCTTTATCCAGTCTATGACTAGCCTTATCCGATAAAAGCTGATATATAGTATTAAAAGGCTGAAACTGTGTTCCTGTTATGAAATATAATTCTTCGTTTGTTATCGGTGTTTCAAAAAAATCTTTTGTCCTGCCGTCACGATAGCAGTATACGGGTAAAATTTCCTTATTATCCTTATCAAGCAGTACATAATCGACGCCCCAAGCATCTATTCCCATGCCTACGGGGATTTTATTTAAGGAAACGCATTTTTTTATTCCCTCTTTTATCTCATTAAATAGACGTGAAATATCCCAATAAAGATGACCGTCTTTTCTGTCCGGTGAGTTGGGGAAACGATAAACTTCCTCTAATATAATTTTGCCATTTTCTATAAACCCAAGAATATGTCTACCGCTACTCGCTCCAATATCAATGCTTAAAAAATATTCCATATATTCTCCCTGTTTTTGAAAAGGCACGGAAAAACCATATTCTCGCCGTTTTTATTTTTCATCCCAAATAACATTTAAGCCCCAATCGTAATCGACGTGACTATCAGTTATTAAAGTATCAATTTTGTTTAAGTTAAGTCTAACAAAAGCCGTCTTATTAAGTTTTCCTCTATCAGCTAGTAGATAACTCTCTTGAGCATTCTTGTTCATCGCTTGTTTAACCTCAACCGATTGAGTCGAACTCTCATAAGCTCCCAACTCGTTAACCGCTCGGCATGAAAAAAAGAATTTATCAACATGATATTTTTCTATTGCGTGTATCGCCTCCAAACCAACCAGAGTGTTAAGATTAACAAGCTCTCCACCGGTACAAATCGTGTTAACGCCGATTTTGCCAAGCTCAAAAGCCGTTTTAATTCCGTTAGTTATTACGGTAAGACCGCTTTTTGAATTTAAAAAAGGTATAAGCCGCATAATCGTTGTCGAGCTGTCAAAAAATAGCGTATCGCCGTCATTAATAAATTTTACCGCAATCTTTGCCATTTTTATCTTTTCGGTTTCTTTTTCACTGTCTCTAAGACTAAATGGCGGGTCAATAGCGTTATTTAGTCTCACCGCTCCGCCATGCGTTCGCTTCAAGGCTCCTTCTCGGTCTAGTTTTTCAAGGTCACGCCGAATAGTAGCCGGAGTAGCATTTGTTGCCAACGATAGTTCTTTCACCGTTATCGATGACTTTTCTTCAAGTAAATTAATAATTAGATCATATCTTTCTATTGGAAACATTGAAACTCCTATAAAACTATTGTTCTCAAACGATTGTTCATTTTTGTTCATTAGTGTTTATTTGTATTTACATTGTAA
>JAAZFO010000120.1 GCA_012511695.1 Erysipelotrichia bacterium
CAGGATTTTCAAAATCAGAAAACAATCTTAAACTTAAAGTTGACCCTTGAATTTCAGGTAGGGCCAAATAATAATCGTCATCTTTAGTGACGTCATCGTGGCCACTCAGATTAATGACTAAGACCGAACTCGTCGGATCAATACTAAAAGCAGCGGCACTTTCGATATCCGCGCCATACATGAAAAAGTCTACATCTTCATTGTTACGACCAACAGAGATATAATGAGAATCTTCAAAAATATCATCGGAATTTTTATAAGCTAAGTTTAAAGCAAATTTACCATCGTCTAAAGCCGTTGCTTTTACAAAAGTATCCGGAATAAAACTTTCGATTTTGGTCGTTAATAGTCGCGGAACGGCATATGGCAAATATATATTGGAATAAGTAATCGTGCCATCTTCCTCAATCGTATAATCAGCAGCGACAGTTTTGCTCGCTTTTACTTCCGTTTTAAACCAATAATTAGCATTATTGCGGTCTTGAGCTTGGACTGGTCTTTTAGTAGAGTCCGTAATCGGATAGATGACTTGACGATCAGTGCGGTCTTGGTAATCTTGAATTCTAAAATAATCTTTTTCTGGCATTGACCCGATAAAAATCGTTCCTGGACTTTTATAAGAATCCAAACGGAAAGAATACATACCTTTATCATCTTTGATGTATTCTTGGCGTTTAATGGCGTTATGTCCAGATTCAACACCCATTGAGTAATAGTAAATTAACGATTCTTCGTTGAGAGTTTTTTTAGCACAGCCATCAATAAAATCAATATCATTAAAAAGCTTTGGTAATGTAAAGCGATAAAAAGCATCGTTATAACTGACGGTATAAGGTGAAATTAATGGTGCAACTAAGGCGTAAAGAACTAATAAACCGACGACAACTGCCCCGACAATTGACCCTTTATTACGCGAAAAACGATACATCGCATCTTTAAAATAGCCGACTGGTTTAGTGACTAATTCTTTGTCGTGTAAAACTTTATTTTCATTAGCAAGAGCAAATTTCTCTTTGGCAATATTGACATCGTATTCATGAAGTTTCATCTTATTTAGCCCCCATTCTAATCCGTGGATCGATGATGCCGTAGCTTAAATCAACGACAAGTGATGCGACTAACCCTATGAGGATATAAAAAGCAGACAAAAACATAAAAGTATCGTAATCAAGAGCATTAATGGACGCTAAAAAAAGGCCACCCACTCCTGGGACCGCAAAAATGCTTTCAATAATGAGTGAACCAGACATAACATGAATGAATTCACCGATAATGCTCGGGAAAATTGGGACCATCGCATTACGCAATGCATGACGTGTCGTCGCTTGGGGTTTGGTTAAACCTTTTGTGCGGGCTAAAAGCATATAATCGTTTGTTAAAACTTCGGTTAATTCCGCACGGGTATAACGAGCATAGCCAGCGACTGAGCCAAAAGATAATGAGATAACAGCCGGCAGCATTGACCTAAACATACTCCAAGAGAAGTAATTATAGCCTGCATTCATGATGAGTGGGAACCACCCTAAAACAAAACAGAAGAGATATTGCACTAAGAAAGCATAAACGAAAGAAGGAACTGAGATAAAGACCATGACCAACGTTGAGATGGATTGATCTTGCCATTTATTTTTCTTCAAAGCGGCGAAAATACCGAGGCCAATACCGATTGGTACGGCGAAAATAGTGGAATAAATGTTAATCAAGATCGTTGGAGGGAGTTTACTTTGGAAAACCGCGACCACCGATTGATTACGATATTCAGGCAAATTATAACAAATACCGAAATCACCTTTAGTAAAAATCAGCTTTAGGTAATAAAAAAATTGGACAGGAATGGGATCATAGTAATGTCTTGAACGGAATTGCATTTCGATGATCTCTCGATCTTGGCCAATGCCAACGGTAATAACTAAAGGTAATGCTTTGATAAGGACAAAGGAAATAATTTCTATGATTATGAATGTCATCAACAAAAGACCAACTCTTTTTAAGATATATTTGAACATATACATAGCTATTTTTCCTCCTTTCGTTCATCTTCTTTGAATGGAGTCTAGACAAGAACGTGGAACAGGCAGACCTGTCCCACGCTTGTCTTTTTTAATAAGATTCTAAATAGAGTAAATACTAAACTTAGTTCTTATAGTTGAAACTATCTTTCACTGCGGCCCATTCGGCATCAGTGTAGTTATATTTGAGGTAACGAATACCGCCGTAACCCATAAAGGTATTGTAATCTGGAGTGACATAGTCAATCTTATAAGAATTCAATTGGGCAGTAAAGTTGTTGTAAAGCGGGACTGAGTAGTAAGCTAACAAAATTTCTTGTTCAAGCCTGGCAATGATTCTTAATCTAATTGCGTTATCCACTACACCAAATGACCAGTTGTACGGAGCTTCGGTGTCACCATTTAAGCAGTCATACCACTCCATGAGCGTCATGCTATAGTTATGGTTTGGATCACCGTCATCATATGGGTTGAAGGTCAACTTATTGTTTGGATCATCGGTGTTCCAAGCTTGAGAATACATATAGTCTGGACTGAGATAAGCGAGCAAGAAATAACCTGGATCCCAAGCAGCGCCTGTCCAACCACCAGTACAAATATCGTAGGCACCATCACGGAAATCATCAGCCCACTTGGCACCAAACCTGGCATCAAATTCAAGGGTGAGCCTTCCTTCTAATGGTGTGTCGACTGCTAAGTTTTCAAACGCTTCTTTTAAGAAATCAAAAACTCTAAGCGTTGATTCATTACTCTCGGCAGTGCCGACGGTAAACACGGCTTTATCAGTCGCGGTGATAACTCCATCTGCTAAGGCAGCGTTATAAGCAGCGATTAATTTTTGTCTGGCAAGAGCCAAATTATAGCCGGTAATAGATTGATAGGCTTCGTCTAAAGAGTCAAAGCTTTCGATATCAACACCGTAGACAATACAAAGTGTTTCTTTAGCGACATCTTCTTCACGATAGACTCCACCGTTTTCAACATCATAATAGTGCATGCTATTGAATAAGCCAAAGCCTGGTAAGGAAGAAGTTGTACATCTTTGGGTGTAAGCTAAACGATCGATTCCGAGCGAGATCGCTTCACGGAAATCTTTGTAAAGCATAAGCATTTTGTTCTTTTGAGGACTACTGCGGCCTGCGAGAGCTGTAGCATCGGATTGCAACTGCAATGAACCGACGAAATCAGAAGCTGTAAAGATAGCTCTACTTGATCTCTTATAGTCATCAGCAATTGAAACGTCAATGCCGATCGTGGCCAAGTCACCGTTTTGGAATGCTAACCAAGCGGTATTCCATTGACTAATAGTATCGCAAACGATTCTATCGGTTTGGTATTGACCCTCGTACGCGCTCACGTTATTTCCATACCAATGTGGATTTCTATCACAAATGTATTGCTTCCCAGCTTGGAAATAAGTGAGTTTGTATGGACCCCAAGAAGCAGTAGTTGCAGCTGAGGAGTTGTATTTAGATGTCCATAAACCGCCTTCTAATGCTGGCGCAACTTTAGTGGCTTCATAGAGCGATTTCTTTACGAGTGGTAAAGAGCCAAAGTTGTAAGCAGCGCGATAAGAGAGGCTGACACCGTCATCTTTAAAGAGATGGAGTGCTTTGTCAAGGACGACGACTAATTCATAATCGTTATCTCCGACGAAAATACCGACTTTATCAAAGTCTAATGGTGGGTTATTAACGTAAGCCACTAAAAGATCTAACTCTTCGTGTGGATCTGATTGCCACCAACCAAGGAGGGCTTCCCATAGAGCATTCATTTCTGGATCGGCTTTAATATCGGCTAATGACTTTTGATCTAAAAGTTCAGAAGCAGCGACGATAGCGGGAACATCAGGTAAGACGTCCTCTAAATCACCGAACAAGTAAGGAATAACAAAGATCCCGTAAGTATCAACATAGCCACTATAGGATGGGTTATTGCCTTTGAACCAGTTGGAAACATAACACTCTTCACCTTTACCCCACTCACCATCATAGGAAGGGAGCCCGTAGGATCTGAAGTAATAATCTCCATCATCAGCTGGATCGTAAATTTCAGCGCCATACTTATCATTGGCATAGCTTCTAGCACCAAAGTAACCAGAACTGCCTTGGAATAAGTAGTTTTTGGCGTTGTGGATGACTGTTGCACCATTATAGTAA
>JAAZFO010000015.1 GCA_012511695.1 Erysipelotrichia bacterium
AAGTATTAGTAATTTCGTCCATTTCCTTTTCATTGAAGTCACTATATTTTTCGGAAACCTTATAATTAACACCTAAACGATCATAAGCTTCGATAAAACGATAAACATTATAACAGTGACGATATTTGGGGTTTTTACGAAGGATATTAGTTTGGATAATCGGATTACGCACATCTTTTTCAGTTTTAAACATCTGCATAAAAGGTGATTTATAAAAGTAAAGAATATAATCTCTAATTTTAGCAATTCTATCGATATAAGCATTGGATTTTCGAGTGACCTCATCTTCACTTTTATAAGTTACCTTTACTTTGGTTTCAATTTCTACATCAGCCCCGTCGATGATAGATTCGTTTTTAAACATTAAAACTTCTTCGTTGCGGAGTTCGGCAAGTTTGGTGACGACTTCAAAACGTTTTTCAATAAATAAAACTAGCCGTCTCACTAAAGTGGCCACAAAGCGGTTTTCATACGTGAAATAATCGTCATCATAGGAAAGGCCGAGAATTTTACTCGGAACAACATTACCGTATTCATCGGCTTCTTTAATATATTGCGTATGACTAGCTAAGTGCCGCACAGAAGTCGCATCAATTTTTTTGACTAGTTCAATCGGCACGAGGTTATGATCTTGTTTAGTTGTAATCCGCGGATTAGCAATAATATCGCCGATATCAAAAATACTATTTTCGATGACTTCGATCCAACTCTTATCAAACGATGACGAAATAATTGTTTCGCGACGTAAGTAAGAGTTTTTGCCTCTTTTAAGATTATTAAAGATCTCCTTTTCGGCTGAGCCTTTAAGTAATCCTTTCATGCGCGTATGATACGCACGTCCTATTTGTTTCGGTGTCTTTTTTTTCATATGCTTTTAGTTATTCTTTATCAAGTCTTCAATATAATCATGGGCCATTTTGAAATTGCCACGGCCATATAATCTATCTATTTGGGTGTCTAATTCTTTTAACTCTTCTTTTAAGAAAGCGACATTTAAGGATTCGAATTTCTTTAAGATTTTATTGGTGAATATAAAATCAAAACCATCGACTTCTTTGCCACCACATCCGACGTAAACCGGAATAAAAGTTTCTATTTGTTTTAAAATACGGTTGCCAAAGGCGAGTTTAAATTTACGGATAATAAATCTATCCAATTGTTCAAATTTATCATAGGCGCTTTGTGAAACCGGATATTGCGCAACCGCATCATTATAAAGGAGTTGCAATTGAGAAAACGGCACATTCATCGCTTCTTGCATCGGGGCATCAAAGGCATGGCCTTTATCATCAAAGAAAATGGAGATCGCCCGGTCATAAACTTTATCAGAAATCGTGAAAGTACTGTCATCATTGTTGGCGGTCCCAAAGAAGATAGCATTTTGTGGAATTAATAATTTCCCTTCTTTGACGTTCACGGGGTCACTGCTCAGTGGCGCTGGGATCAAATCGAGTAACCAGTCACTCGTGTCACGCATTTCCATCAGCGATAAAAATTCAGCGAAATAATATTCGATTCGCGCTAAGTTCATTTCATCAAGGACGATGACGTTTAAATCTTTGCGATAAGTAGCGGCGTATAAAACTCTTAAAAATTCAGTTTCATTAAACTTCTTCGTGAATTCATTATAGTAGCCCAAGAGCTCACTTCTATCTTTCCAAGAAGGTTGCACAGGAATAATCGCACTATCGTTATTGAAAAATTTACCTAAGGCATAAGCTAAAGAAGTTTTACCAGTTCCGGAAATACCTTCGAGAATGATGAGTTTAGAAGTCGCCATACCAGCGAACATTTGACGGATGACGTCTTCGCGATAAAAGAGTTGTAGTTGACTAGAGGCATAATTACGGAAAGCATTGCATAGTTCCTCAAGCGATAAACCTTCATAAGGGGCAATGTCTAAATCCACCCCGCGATAAATACTATCGACATGGACAAGTTTTGGGAAGCGCGACGCTATTTCATTAAGAGTGTCTTGACTTTCTTCGTCAAGACCATCAGGTTTTAAACCCATATAACCGACTTTAAGATTGAGGATTTTATCTTTTTCTTGGACCGCTTGATAAAGTTCATAATTAAGTCTTTCAATTTGATGACCGAGTTGTTCTTTGTCGAGTTCTTTTTTAACAAAACGGATGTATTTTCGGCCCAAAATAACGAGAACATAGACGATGCCCCCAATTAAAGCCAGCGATAATAAAAGAAATAAAACCCAAAAAAACCAACCCCAGAAACCAAAACTACCGATGTTAGCTTGTAAAGCATTATTATAATACGCAACATTACCTGGTACGTCTGTCCAAGGCGTTATAAAAACACGGTAAAGAAATTCTCCTGTGTCTTGTAGAAATCGCTTTAATATTTCACGTAAATATTCGAAATATGCGGACATATTAGATGATCCTCCCTAATAATTTAAAACTCAGTTTGGTAATAAATGAGGCGCCCATTGTTTCATTAATGCAATCTAAGTCCCAGCCTTCTAGGTAGATTGACAAAATGATTTCTCGCGGTTCATTGTGGAAGCACGGAATAGAAAACTTTGGGTTGTCCGCGTTGAGTTCTGCTAATGATGTAGATGGTTCTTCAGCGATGACTAAACCATTGTTTCTCGATGCTTCGGCATTATAAGTATGGGCATTACCACGGCTCACAGCGTTGAAGGAGTTGCTAAAGAACTCTGGTTTGGCGTCCACAACGACCGGTAAATTGCTCGGCTTATTGTAGACCGCTAATGCGCGGTCATTAACATCACCATAAATGACTTCACGGCGATTGTCATCTAAAGTTACATAAGTATCATAAAAACCATTGCCGTTATTGTCTAAAAGTCCGCCAAATAATGTTTTATCGTGCGGACCTTTGGTCGGATCAATAATTATGAAATTATAGTGCTCAGTGTCAGGAATCAATATTGAGATCCGCAAGGATTTAATTAAGTTATCGAGTTGTTGTTTAATTTCTTGAGCGGTCATACCCCAATCCGGATGTTCTCCGTACAACTGTTGGGCGCGCTTTAGGTTAGCCTCTTCATCGTTAGTAAACAAACTATCGTTAATATCAAGGCCGACATTATAATCGCCATCACCATCGCTTAACAAATAGATTTTCCGAGAGAAGAAACCACTATTTACTTTACCGTAATTTGGGTCTCCACTCGCAGTCGCGCCGTAATATGAATAATCATAGAAGGTAGGTGTCTTTTGTTTTTCCGCCAGCCAGCGATCTTGATAAATAGTACTGACCGGTGAAAATTTTAAATCCTCACCTTCAAGATTAAAATCTTTTTCAGTCAACTGACTTTCAAAAGACGATAAATTATCTGAAGTTGACACCCGCAAAGCTATATCACCAGCAATCGTCATCTGCAAAGAACTGATCGATAAATGGTCAATCACGGTGGCATACCACGCCAAAGAAGCAGTCAATGACATGACAGCCAATGACAGACAAGCGATGATAGTTGACAAGATAATTCCTTTTTTATTCATAATTAGTTGTTTCTAGTTGCATTGATATTAAATAATCGCATTGATTTCAAAGGTGAGACCGATATCAAAATAATGGTCAAGTTCTTCATCAATCATAGAAAAATCCCACCCTTCAAGATAAATCGTTACATCAACGCGTCCGAGATAATTTTCAGTAGGACCTCCAGTGATGCAAAGAGAGGTTGGGTGCTCTTCATCAGCATTTATTAAAGTGTTTTTATAATCCTTAATTGGTAAAATTTCATTAATTGATAAATATTCCGCCTCTTTAATGCCAGCGAGCTCTAAGGTGCTATAGTATTTGATACCTGGCGCGTGCTTGGCAACGAAAGTGCTCGGAGTCTCATTTTGTCCGACGCCATTAATATCGTCATACTCATCAGGTCCGTCATAGCCACTAGACGATAAGCCTGCAGTGGATTCGTATTCTCCATAGATGATTTCCGTCTCTGTTAAGTGTCAAAATCGTAATACTCATCGCGGCCGAAGTCTAATAGGCCACCGACTTTAGTCGTGCCCGCTACCGACGCAGATGGATTAAGAATAAAATTTTCATTCGGGTAATAATCATCGCGTTCAATATATAGACGTAGCCCTTTATAC
>JAAZFO010000121.1 GCA_012511695.1 Erysipelotrichia bacterium
ACGGACAAATTACTAAAAATGTATTATTATCCCATCCATACATGTCTGTCGCAGACAATATCAATCTTGCAAAGTTTGTTTCCCTCGATCTTTTTGAAGGTCTTTTTGATGAAAATAGTAAAAAGGAAGCCATAAACTATGTCGAGGGCGCTATTAAAGATATGCATATCAGTGAAAATGAATGTTATGGCACTATTGTTGGCTCTAAAGAGTATTCGTTTAAAATCGCAATCGGGAGGAATTCATTTATTAACCTATCTTGCACTTGTTCTAAAGTAGGGACTTGTAAACATTTGTATGCGGTGTTTCTTAAGATGAAACAACTTCTTGATCGCAAACCTAATAAAATAGTTACCACTCAAAATGTTAACCCTAATGACTTTAAAGCCATGCTTGAGAAATATTTTTATGTCCGCAGCGGTGACAATATTCCGTTACTAGGTCGGTTAAATTTTCGTATTAAAAACTTGGATAAGTGCCAGCAGTTCATCGAACAACTAACACCTTATTATTTAAGAGGACAATATAAGGCACGTTCTATTAATGATGTATTAGCACCTTTATTTTTCAACCCTATTAACGCGGAAAATTTTGCACAACTAGTAGATGTTGTTTCTTCAGATAGTCAAAAAATGATTGCCGAAGCAAGTAAGCAATACGTCTCTTTGAAAAATGACTTTGAAAAGAAAAATTCTCTCACTAAAAAGGTTAATTTGTATCATATTATTTTGGCTCCAGACTGCCAAGCCTTAGTCGAATTATTAACACACGCTGCTGATAACTATAATGAAGAGCGTTTAGCTAACCAAGTCATGGCAGAATATCTAAAATATCAAGATCCCACTATTGAAGATATCTCTTTGCTGAAAAGCACATTTTTATTCCAAGTAAATCATCATTATTATGTGGCGGACATTATGAATGGTCCCGCTAAAGCTTTTTTGGGAACTTATTTACTGTTTTTTGATGGTTTACCATTAAACGAAAACAAGATCAAACAAATTCCATTTGACCATTTTTTAAGAGTGTCCACGTATAGTAATGACAAGAGTCGTTATGTGCCTATCGTTTATAATAACTATGAGAATATAAAAGAAGAAAATTATCCTACACTTGTTGAAATGCTCATCGGTGTGGCCCTGCAACATGATTTCGTCGATGAACACGTCATCCGCCTCACCATTGAATTAAGTAAAAAAATTCCTGAAGCCACTTTTATCAACGAACTAGTGGAAGCTAATATTAGAAGACAAAAGAAAGCCCGCGTTTATTAATTTATTTATATGAATATATTATTATTTTTAGCTCGTCATCGATTAGAAAAATTGTCTCCAAAAGACCTGGAGCTTTTTTCCTATTTTGCTTATCGATATGGTATTGAAAATGATGCCGAAAATCATCCTGCTTTTTTTATTAAACTTTTCACTGTTGTTAACCGGATGCCGATTATTAATTTTAAAATCACTTACAATGGCAAAGTTGAGTACGGTTGTGAAATTTGTCGTGAAAAAAAGCCCTGCCGTCATTTTGACATCTTAGTTACGAAAATTTATAAAGAAGACTACCAACAAATTAAGGGTCTTTCAGAAAAGTCTGTTAAAGAAATATCCGACATCGGAAGACGCGAACAGCAAAATAACTTTGATGCATCGTTAGAAAACGTTTTCAAAGAGATGTATAAAGAAGAAATCGCCAGAAGTAGTAGTAAAACACGCTTGAAAATTTATTTAGAAGATACGCGCTGGTCT
>JAAZFO010000122.1 GCA_012511695.1 Erysipelotrichia bacterium
AAAAGGTTACCGCATTAACAATGTCGATATCTCTATCACATTAAAGGCGCCAAAATTAGCTAATTTCATCCTTGAAATGCGCAACAATATTGCGATATTATTGAACACTAATATTAGTAATGTTTCTGTTAAAGCGGGAACAAATGAAGACGTCGATGAACTCGGTCGCGGCTATGCTGTTAAAGCCGAAGCCATCGTCTTATTAATAAAGCAGGAGTGATAGGATGGACATTGTTGAAAAGTTAAAAATCAAAATCGCCAACTCCTTAGCAAAACTCGGTCATGAAGTCACCTTAGACGACATCATTATTGAAAAAAGCAAAGAAGAAATGCATGGTGATTACGCTAGTAATGTAGCGATGAAACTTTCACGCCTTTTCGCTAAGCCTCCACGCGCTGTGGCAAAACTAATTATTGATAATATTGATCTGACTGATATCACAAAAATTGAAATCGCTGGTCCTGGTTTTATTAATTTCTTTATGGAACACGATTCCTTGCAAGCCATTGTTAAAAAAATCATCCGTGAAGATGAGCAATTTGGTCGTTTTCCGCGTAAAAATATTAAAGTGAATGTTGAATTTGTGTCCGCAAATCCAACGGGGCCGTTACACGTAGGCACCGCTAGAGGCGCGGCTATTGGCGACAGTGTTTGTCGTATTTTAGATTGCGCAGGCTATGACGTTACTCGAGAATACTATATTAATGATGCTGGTAGTCAAATCACAAACTTAGCCTTATCCATTCAAGCGAGATATAAAGAGGCTTTTGGGCTAAAAGGAGACATTCCAGAAGACGGTTATGAAGGTCAGGATATCATCGAGATTGCCCAAGTTATCAAAGATGAGATTGGTGATGCAGCTTTAACTATGGACAATCCGATTACATATTTCGAACAAAAAGGCATAAAGATTGAACTCGATAGAATCATCGAAGATTTAACGAATTTTCGGGTTAAATTTGATGTTTTTTCTTCAGAAAAAGCTATTCGAGATAACGATGCAATTGAAAAAGAAATCGCCGCTCTTAAGGGATATGTTTACGAAGAAGAAGGAGCTTTGTTTTTACGGACAACTGCTTTTTTAGATGACAAGGATAGAGTGATTAAAAAAAGTAACGGAGATTACACTTATTTTATGCCTGATATTTGTTATCATGTCGATAAAATGTCACGGGGCTTCGATCAACTTATTGATGTTTTAGGAGCTGATCATCACGGCTATGTCAACCGGATGAAATCTGCACTGATGATGCATGGTTATTCAGAAGATGTCCTCCATATTGAATTAATCCAAATGGTCCGCTTTATTAAAGATGGTCAGGAGTTTAAAGCTAGCAAGCGAAAAGGTGATGCGATTACTTTAAGAGATGTTTGTGAAGAAGTCGGAGTTGATGCTATGCGTTATTTCTTCGCTATGCGAGCCGCTTCAACGCATTTAGATTTCGATATGAACTTAGCGATTGAACAAAGTGCAAATAATCCTGTTTATTATGCACAATACGCTCACGCTAGACTTTGTTCTATCCTCGAACAGGGTAAAGATCTTTCTATTGATGAATCAGGACAAAAGCTCGTTGAACCAGCGGAGATTAGTCTTTTAAAACATTTGGCATCTTTTGTTTACGTCATCAGCGATGCCGCAAAAGAAAAAGCTCCATTTAAAATCACAAATTATATTCGCTCATTAGCGGAACTAGTCCATGTTTTTTATAATGAATGTCGCGTTATAGATCGCGATAATCCACTTCTTAGTGGATCGCGCTTAGCCTTAGTTATGGCTAGCAAAATTGTTTTGAAAAATTCCCTAGCGCTTATTGGTGTAAGCGCACCAGCACACATGTAGGAGGACATTATTGAATGCCAAAATCATTACTTGATCTCGCTTATGACTATCTAAGCCAACACCAAAGCCAAAGTAAATTCCAAGATATTTGGGCATATTGTGTAAAAGAGAGAGGCTTTAATGAACAACAAGCCACCGCTAAGATTTCTAATTTCTATACAACCTTAATGCTCGACAGCCGTTTTATAACCCTTGGCGAAAATGAATGGGATTTAAGAGCGCGTCACAAATTTGAAAAAGTTCATATCGATATGAGCGAAGTCTATTCCGATGTTGAAACTGTTGACGATGATAACGAAGAAGCTCAAGAAGAGGAAGAATATAACAAACCATTCAAGGATGAACTAAAAAATAGTAAATCTTCATCGGATGATGACGAAGACGACGACGAAGACGATGACTTTTAACGACCTCCCTTTTATTTAAAAAAATAAAATAATTAAGAGCAATCTTTAATTTTTACCACCCTAATAAAAAAGGTGACGGTTATGTAATTAGGGATAATCCACTTATAATAAAGGTGACAAGGTTTTAAAAAAGTAGTCTATGTGGGAAGAACAATTAAAAGTAGCTATACAAGCGGGAGTTAAAGCCGTTAAACCCATTCTTGAGGTGTACAATAGTCCATTTGATGTCGAAATTAAAGATGACCAATCACCAGTTACCCTAGCGGACAAAACCGCTGACTATATTATTAGAAAATATTTATTTGATAAATTTCCGAATTATGCTTTTTTAACTGAAGAAAGTTTTGATGACAAATCTAGATTAAATAATGATTACGTTTGGATTATTGATCCAGTCGATGGCACCAAAAATTTTATTGCCCGCAATGGTCAATTTTGCACGCATATCGCTTTAGCTTTTAAACATGAAATAGTCGTTGGAGTGGTCATCGTTCCTTTAACTGGTGAAATTTATTATGCCTCTAAAAATAAGGGGGCTTTTTATCGTCATAACAATGTCACCAAACGCATTTATGTTAATGATAAAACCGATAACTTAATCGTCTTAAGGAGTCTTTCTCACGCTACCGCTAGAGAAGATGAAGTAATCGCTAAGCACCACGATAAAATTATTAAACAAGAAAAGTGGGGCTCGTCGCTAAAAGCTTGTCGGATTGCCCGTGGTTTGGCAGAACTGTCCTATCGTTTGAGTGAAGGTACTAAGGAGTGGGATACAGCTGTTGGTCAAATTATTGTCGAAGAAGCAGGCGGTATTTTTCTTGATCCCAATAAAAAACGTCTCACGTATAATCGCAAGGACACCGCTAACCACGATGGTTATGTTATTTGTAACCGTATCGAAAATTTTTTACTTTAAAAACTGTCTGTTTTAATTAACTAGATATATTTTGCAAAACAAAAATTAAATAGCTTTTTCTAATTTAAGCAGCTGTATTTTTAAACTAACGCCCCCGCCAAAACCGCGCATTTTTCCATCAGAGCCGATGACGCGATGGCAAGGAATGCGCACAAAAAGCTTATTTTGGCCGATAGCGTTAGCGACTGCACGGACTTTGTGTGGCGCTACGAGTGCTTTGGCGACATCGAGGTATGACCAAGTTTTACCGTACGGAATTTGCTCGAGTATTTGCCAAACAGAAATTTGAAAAGGGGTCCCAGTTAAATGGACTGGGACATCAAGTGTTTCCTTTTCACCCTTAAAATAAGCGGAAAAATCTTTTTCTAAAGCAATAAACAACGGATCATTTTCTTTATAAATTGCGTCTTTAAATAACGTTTTAACATTTTCTTCATCTTCACTGGGAGTGCCGATATAAGTAAAACCTATTTTGTCACGCACCACAAAAAGTACTCCGTCTAAAACGTTTATTTTGCTGTAAATTAATAAATCTTTGTCCATAAGAAGCAATAATATGTGGAGAACCTTTGTCACCACTCAACATAAATTATTATGGTTAGGGTGACCGGAATTAGTGAATAGTGAATTAGGGTTCGTTTGGTTATAGCCTAAATTTAACTCGTCGAATCTGCAAGCTTTACTTCAATAACGCCGGGAACTTCTTCTTGTAAGATGACCTCAACAAAACCTTTGATGTCATCATCAGCATAAATGCAGTCTTGACAAGCCCCAAGCATTTTGACATAAACAATACCATCTTTAAAAGAAACGAATTCGATATCGCCGCCATCTCTTTGTAAGAAATGCCTAACTTAGTCTAAAGTTGCAATAATGAGTTTTTCTGTACTATCGTTCATAACCAGATAAGATATTAGCACATAAAAAAAGAAATGTTCACTCAAACGCATAAATTTATTTATAATATGGATAAGATGGGCATCGTAATTGAAGCATTTGAAAAAATTAGAGGTATTTTACCCGGTCTTTTTCAATTTAGGGAAAATGACTACTTTACCCAATCAGCATTAACGCTCAACGAAGATGAGTTGTGCATTTACAATGATAATAAACCTAGTGAAGTAGTCGCTGATAATCTTAAGTATTACATAGAAGTCAGAGTTCCATTTACACAAATTCGTTATTTATCGGTCCAAAAGATTAAAAATTATGAATTAAAAAAATTTGGAAGAATCGCAATTATTTTTAAAGAGAAAAAGAAAAATCCTCTACTTTTCTATTTCTTTGTTAAAGATAAAAAAGCCAAGAAAAAAATGCTTAAACTGTGCAAAGAAAACCGTTTAAAAATTAGAAAAAATTCGGTGCGATTTGATATAGAAAAAGGCAAACTAATTAAGTAAACCATCTTTCCCATTAACGACGGCTACTTTTAAAGCCTGTTAGTTTTTTATAGGCTAAGACAACTAGTCTTTATTTACGAACAAGGATTTTAATTATGAAAAAAGAAAAATTAACAATTGCCAAGAAGTTGAACAAACGACAATACAAAACTCCTTCTACATTTGTTTGGAAGTTATATGGTCTGTTTGCAAAATTTCCATTTCTTGGTCTAAAATACCGTGCTACATATAAAATAATTGATGATATCAAAGACTGTGAAGGGCCAGCTTTTATAATTTGGAACCACCAATCAAGACGCGATCATATATTCGTGAAAAACATCGTCGCTCCTCGCAAGTTCAACATGGTAGCGGGGTACCAAGAGTTTTTTAGAAAAAAATTTGCGTTTTTATTTAAGTTCGCACAAATTGTTCCTAAGAAAAAATTTACTAATGACCCGGGAAGTATACGGGCGATAGACCGCATTATTAAAAGTGGGGGAACAGTAGCTTTTTCTCCAGAAGGTACCGTTTCAATTTTCGGTCATAACCAACCGATTATCTCTGGAACGGCTCGATATTTAAAACATTACCGCATTCCAGTGTATTTCATTAAATTGGAGGGCGCTTATTTAACTTCTCCTACGGTATGTATCGATGATCGCCTAGGTAGAGTTACCGCCACTTTGTCACTCCTTTTTAAACCTGAAGATTTAATGAAAATGTCGCCAGCAGAAATCGAAAACAAAATTAACGATGCTTTTCGTCATGATGACTATAAGTGGAACAAACAAGCACGTGTTAAATTTAAGACCAAAGGTCGTGCGATGACAAATATGCACGATGTGCTTTACAAGTGTCCTAGATGTAGAGAGGAGCTACAAATGCATGCTGAAGGCGAGCTGATTAAGTGCCTCCACTGTGGTAATGGTGCGACGATGGATGATTATTATGACTTCCATCCTTTTGATGAGACATGTAAAATTTTTGACACCCCAACTGATTGGGTAGATTGGCAAAGAGAGCGCGTTATTCGTGAGATTAGAGACAATCCAAAATTCTCTTTATCTGAGGAAGTAGAAGTCGGTGAATTACCAAAATTTGTCACGATAAAAAATCGTCATAAAACAAGTGTTCCATGTGGAAAAGGGGTCATCACTTTTGACCATCAAGGCATCCATTTTAAAGGCCAAAAACATGGTGAACCATGGAGTTTTGACTTATCTTATAGCGTTGTCTTTTCACCAATCATTCAAAATGAATTAAAGCAATTCGCTTTAGCAGTCAATGAGCTATTTTATGATTTTTATCCCAAAAGACGTATTGTCGGTAAGATTATTTTAGTCATTGAAGAAATGCACCGCCTACATTTCAACACTTGGAAGAACTTCCCTTGGAATGACTATATGTATGCGGAGGCTGAATTAACAAAAAAATAAAAAAACAATCGAGTTTTTTCGATTGTTTTTTGATAACAATTTTTAGGCGCCGATATCTTGAATTTGTTTCCAAGTAGAGACCAGTTGTTTAACCATTTCTTTTGCTCGGGCTACGGAGATAGTTTTTTTAAAAAAGCCATCGATGATATCCGCGACTTTTTTCGCTTGTTTTTCAGTACATCCGCGGGTAGTCACAGCGGCAAAGCCAAGACGTAAGCCACTAGTTTTATTTGGCGGAAGTGTATCGTTTGGTAATATATTCTTGTTAGTGGTAATTTCAATTTCTTCTAAGGCATCTTGGGCTTCTTGACCGTTGATACCATAAGAATCCAAGACGTTAACTAAGAACAAATGATTGTCTGTTCCCGACACCTCAATACCCAATTGCTCAAAACGATCACAACAAGCTTTAGTGTTGATTTTAACTTGTTTAATATACTGTTTAAATTCTTCAGTCATCGCTTCTTTAAAGCAGGCCGCCTTAGCCGCGATGACATGTTCTAATGGCCCTCCTTGATAAAAGGGGAAAACAGCACTATTAATTTTTCGAATTAAGTCTTCATCATTCCATAAAATAATACCACCTCTAGGGCCACGCAAAGTTTTATGGGTAGTGGAGGTAACTACATCAGCATAAGGGAATGGCTCTGGATGTTCATGAGCGGCAATTAGACCAGCGATATGCGCCATATCCACCATTAAGTAGGCTTCGACTTTATCAGCGATTTGTTTAAAATGGTTGAAGTCGATTTCAAATGGGTAAGCACTATAGCCACAGATGATTAAATCGGGTTGGAAATCTAATGCGATGCGTTCAATTGCTTCGTAATCTAGACGGCCATTTTTTAAAGGATAAAAGGCAAAACGATAAAGGTTTGAAGAAAACGATACTGGAGAGCCGTGGGTTAAATGACCCCCGTCATTTAAAACAAGGGATAAGATCTTACCACCATCTGGCAAAAGGGCGCGGTAAGCAGCGGCATTAGCCTGAGAACCACTGTGCGGCTGGACGTTAGCGTATTTACATTGAAATAATTGACAAGCGCGATCAATGGCCATTTGTTCAATCTGATCGACGAATTGACAACCTCCGTAATAC
>JAAZFO010000123.1 GCA_012511695.1 Erysipelotrichia bacterium
GCGCCCCACTGTCCATATCCCTTTCAAACATCGGGAAATCGATAATCCATAATAAATCATATGTCCCTTCTTTGACAAGTCCTAATTGATGGCCGTAATGGTTTCTTAGTGCCCCGAGTAGCGGAGTAACACGGCTATCCATTCCAGCAGCAATAATAATAATATCATGATTATTAATCAATAAAGTTTTCTCTAATGCCTTTATTTCCGTTAAAGATAACATTTTTAAAATTGAACCAGTTAAGACATCATTTTCTTTTTTTATAACAGTTAAGCCGCTTAGACCAAATTTCTTTGCCTCTAAATTTAAGTCATTAATGACTTTACGAGACGTAGCTTCCGCCACTCCAGGCACCACGATGGCGCGTACGGCCTCAGCGCTTGCGAAAGCATTAAAACGACTATTAGCAAATAAGGCTTTTAGATTGTGTAATTCTAGACCGAATCTAGTATCAGGTTTATCACTCCCGAATCTTTCTAAAGCTTCGCGATAGGTCATCTGTCTAAGGGGCAACTTTACATCATAATTGATCGTATTTTTAAAAATGTCTTTGAGCAATTTTTCCATCAAGGCCAAAAATCGGTCTTGACTAAGAAAAGACGTTTCAATATCGATTTGGGTAAAATCAGGCTGGCGATCCGCTCTTAAATCTTCATCTCTAAAACATCTGGCGATTTGATAATATCTTTCAAAGCCGGACACCATTAAGAGTTGTTTGAATATTTGCGGGCTTTGTGGAAGGGCGTATAATCGACCCTGATGGATACGCGAAGGTACTAAATATTCTTTCGCACCTTCGGGAGAGGAAGTACAAAGTATCGGTGTTTCAATTTCGATAAAATGATGTTTATGCATAAAGTTATGGACGGTCATTTTTATGGTGTCGCGAATGTCAAAATAACGCTGCATCATCGGTCGACGCAAGTCTAAATAACGATATTTTAAGCGCGTTTCTTCTAAGGCATCGGTTTCATCGGCAATAATTAACGGTGTATTTTTAGCGGCGTTGAGTAAGATGATCTCACTAGCGACGACTTCAATTTCCCCGGTTTTGAGTTTGGGGTTAGCGACGTTACGTGCGGCCACTGTGCCTTTCACTTGCACAACATATTCGTTCCTAACGTCAGGAACAATCACGCCGTCGTTGACGACTATTTGAACGATGCCAGAACGGTCTCTTAAATCGATGAACAATAATGAGCCCAGGTTTCTTCTTTTGCTCACCCAACCGAGCAAAGTAACATTTTGATTTAAATGCGCGAGATTAAGTTCGCTATTAAAATGACTTCTTTCCATGTGGCTTACCCTTCTTTCCCGACTAAACAGATGTCATCATGATCATGCACATCTAAGTCCGCCGCGATATTCTCGATTAATTTATCAATCCCATAGTTTTTTTGTTTTTGTGTTTCCAAGTTTTTAATAACGACTTCGCGTTTTTTGATTTCATCTTCACCGATAATAATTGCATATTTCGCCTGCTTTCTTGTGGCGCGTTTAAACATGTTGGGGAGCTTTGCTTCTTCAAAACATAAATCAGTGCGATAACCCGCTAAACGGAGTTCAATTGACACCTGCAGGGCCATATCTTGTGCTTGTTGAGCTAACGGCATCACATAAAAATCTAAGCGATTAGCATAAGCCAGCTCTAACAAACCATCGTCTTTTAAAACAGAATACAATCTTTCTATTCCAAAAGAAAAGCCAATGCCGGCCATTTCAGGCCCGCCTAGTTCTTTGGTCAATTTATCATAATGGCCACCGGCGCCAATCGCACCGTAGTCGTTGCCACTTTTAGAAACATAATGGAATTCAAAAACCGTTTCCGAATAATAATCTAAACCTCTGACTAAATTATCGTCAATTTCATATGGAATGCCTAAAGCTTCAAGTAATGATAAGAGGCGGTTGAATCGCCCTAAAGCTTTAAGCGAAAGATAATCTTTCATCTTCGGGGCTTTTTTGATAATTTCTTGATCATTTGGCACTTTGCAATCCAAGATTCGTAAGGGGCTGAGTTCGTAACGCAATTGGCAATCTTTGCACATAGAAGTTATAAATGGTGCGAAATAATTTTTTAAGGCTTTTTTGTAGTTTTCACGCGATAGTTCATCGCCTAAAGTATTAATTTTGATGATGACATTTTCTAAATCTAGAGATTGCAACATCGTATAAGCTAGAGCGATGACATCGGCATCAATTTCCGCAGAATCGTTGCCGACTGCTTCGACACCAAATTGATTGAATTGCCGATAACGGCCTAGTTGTGGTCTTTCATAGCGGAATACCGGGCCTAAATAATAAACTTTAACTGGTAGTTCTTTTGTTAATAAGAGTTTATGTTGCACCATTAAACGAATAATGCCAGCGGTAAATTCTGGCCTTAGAGCAATTGAGCGCCCCCCTTTATCTGAAAAGGTATACATTTCTTTGCGGATCACATCACTGGATTGCCCGACTGAACGCACAAAGAGATTGCTCTGTTCAATGACTGGTGGCCGCACTTCGTTATAAGCGTATAACTCGCTGATATGTTTTAGTAAGTTTTCAATATAAGCAAAACCTTCGACTTCTTCTCCGAGAACATCATGCATCCCTTTAACACTATTGATTGACATCTATTCTTTTCCTCCCTAGTGGATTACGCGTCCAACGCGGTAGACACCAGTAATCCCATTTAATAAGACAAAAATATCATGTAGACGCTTAGCGTCAGCCACCATGATAGTAGCGCTGATGGTCGCTGATAAGTTTTGAGGATTACTTTTGGCGTGTAAATTATTAACGCTCAGTTTAGCGTGATTAAAAACCATCATCACATCCATCAATAAATTGTTGCGATCACTAGCGTCTATGACGATATCGACTGGATAAGTAGCAAATTCGATATCATCGCGCCAAAAAACTTCAATGACGCGTTCTTTTTCATTAACAATATTAGGACAATTGATCCGATGAACTGTAATGCCTTTGCCCCTAGTGATATAGCCGATGATATCATCACCTGGAATTGGGTTGCAGCAATTGGCTAAAGACATGTCGATATTGCCTGTTCCTTTACAGTAAACTGGTGTGGTATCGCTTTTGACATGGCGGCGCCTGGTGTAATTCGTGTAATTAAAAGGCCGTTTGATTTTAAAATACTCAATAATCGCATTTGCGGTTGGTTTTCTACCTGAAACGCCGATAAAGAGTTCATCTAAATCTTTCACTTCAAAGAAATCCAAAAACTTATCGTTGCTATTGAACATTTTTAACATCTCGGCTTCATCAATGCCCCTTTCTTTGAAAGCATCAATACAACTTTGTTTACCGCGAGCAATTCTTTCATCTCTTAATAAATCAGCATTTTTGCGAGTGATATGTTTCCTAATGGCTGATCTAGCGAGGCTAGAAGCGACGAAGTTAAGCCACCCTTCGCTCGGCCCTGGAGAATTACGGGAAGGTTTAATTTCCACCATGTCTCCTGTTTTTAAAACGGTATTAAGGGGAACCATCATCCCGTTTACGAGAGTGCCGACACATTGATCGCCGACTTTGGTATGGATGCGATAAGCAAAATCAACGGGGGTTGAGTTAACTGGTAATTCGATGACTTTGCCCTTAGGAGTAAAGACATAAATGTGCGATTCAAAAATATCGCGGTTAAGCGCGTCCATATAACTAGTAGCGTTATCATCTTCGCTATCATCAGATAAGGAAACAAAGTCTCTAAACCAGTGCAATTTATTTTTAATTTCTTTTTGCTCAGCTTGAGAATTATACCCGCCTTCTTTATAAGCCCAGTGGGCGGCGATGCCGGTTTCGGCGATATGGTCCATTTCTTTAGTGCGAATTTGGACTTCATAAAAATTGCCATCACCACCGACGATGATCGTATGGAGTGATTGGTACATATTCGGCTTTGGCATGGCGATATAATCTTTGAATCGACCGGGTACAGGTTTATACATCTGATGAATGACCCCGAGGATTTCAAAACATTGAATTTCTGTTTCCGTTAGAATGGGCAACGCTAAATTTTCATAAATTTCCTCAAAGTGACGTTCTTTGATGTACATTTTGCGATAGCTGGAATAA
>JAAZFO010000124.1 GCA_012511695.1 Erysipelotrichia bacterium
ATTGATGCAACTTTTGATGAGATGTATGAGCTTTCTTTACTCCAAAACTTTATTCCTGTTGTCGATGATAGAAAGATGTTTATCGGCATTGTCAAAAGAAGAGATGTGTTTTTATATTTGAAATCACTGTGTGACCAGAAAGATAAAAATAAGTAAGAGGAAAAGTGTTGAAACAAAGGCTTAAAAGCCACAAAGCGCTTTGTTAAAAAGTGAAATACACAGTAATTACTTTAGTTTTATGATTGTCACTGTAAAATATAAGGGTTAATAAAGGAGAAGTTTTTATGAAAAAAATAAATATAATCTTAACTACACTACTGATGTCTGTCTCTTTAGTTGCTTGTGGTAGCGGTAATAGTTCAACTAAACCAAGTGGAAACAATGGGTCCTCAGTTTCAAATATAGTTACAGTTTCTTTTGATTACAACGGAGGAATCATAGGGGAAAACGACCCTTTATACATCGAACTTGAAATCGGTCAAACGGTCACCGAACTGCCAGAACCAACTAAAGAAGCATGTATATTCCAAGGTTGGTGGAGAGGGGATGTTCAATTGACTACTTCTTTACCGATTACTGAAGATATTAAATTTTTGGCAAAGTGGGAAGAAGAGCCGCCGGTAGAATATGACGGTTATCTTATTTTCTTTAATCTAGATGCACATGTGGACGTCACTGTCTATCAAGAAAAAACTTGTCTAACTCCTGAAGAAGACGCTCCCTTTTACCAAACAAGAAATAGTGAAAATGATGAAATGAGCAAAGACGACGCGAATATTTATTTTTCAATTGCATTTGACGCAGGCTATGAGTTAGACCTCATTAAGTTTGAACAATCAGACGGCGCCTGGCCGGGGGAGCTCATGAAGCCTGATGAAACCTTTTCTGTGACCAATAAAGAAAACTGCTATCGCGTGACCCGAATTACAGCTAATGGAACGATAATCGTTTCATCAAAAGTAAAGGCGTAAACGAACACCTAATAGACCAACTTTTTAGAATTGCCAATATTGAAAGTTTTCTTTATAATAAAGACATATAAAAAAGAGAGGAAATATACATGCAAAACAAAAAAAATGTTTTATTGTTACTCGTGCCTTTTTTACTGTTCGCTTCATGTCATGGAGGTTCAACAGTTGATCCAGACGTGGAAGTATTAGATGAAGGCAATACTTACGTAGAGTTCGCAGAAATTGACAACTTAGTCATGATTAACGCTAAGGCGCAAGCCTATATTGATGCGATGAAAGAACAAGAAGAACAATCTTATCAACCATACCATTTAGTGGGTCTAGACGGCATCGATGATATCGAAGTTGGAGATATGCTTAACCAAAGCAACAATTCGAAAAACAGACCAATTGTCATTTCTTGGGACAAGGGTGACATGGATTATGATCGAATCGACTTAGTCCTTTGCAAAGACTGGAAGTTTAACGAAACAGATCACTATCCAACCGCTAGAACCTCGGTTAGTATTGATAATTTATTTAGAGCTACGACTTATTATTATCGTTTAGAAAATGAAGATGGTTCAATTATTTCGCACACGCAAAAATTCACCACCGGTGATTACACAAGAACCATCAACTTTGATGGCGACCCAAACTTAGGTCAAACTATTTATAATGTGCGCGACCTAGGTGGATATATGACTTCGTTTGGCGTTAGAACAAACCAAGGCCTCATTTATCGCGGTAGCGAAATGAATGGTGCGGACTTTACCGTTGATGGCCACAGGCATAGACGTAACGTCGATGATGTTGTCATTGAAAAAAATGACACTATCTTACAAATTGGCTGTGAATTAGACTTAAGAACAGCGTCTGGTTCTAATAACCAAACAGTGTGCCCATTAGGAGACCATATCGAATATGTGAGAACTCCATTTAATAGTTATGCTGGGTTTGTTAGAGATCCAGATAACGGAACACCCGGTACTTTTGAAACCGCTGTTAGCAAAATCGCAAACGCTGATGAAAAACACGTTTATTATCACTGCTGGGGCGGCGCTGACAGAACTGGAGCGTTAAGCTTTTTCTTAAACGGTATGCTCGGTGTTTCTTTAACCGATTTATATATCGATTTTGAGTTAACAACCCAACACAATAGTTTGAGATCACACTTAACACCTAACGGTGGTTATGACTTCCCTGGAACATTAGTCGCCATTAGAAATCTCGATTATTACAGTGAAGAAATGACACTTGCTGAACTATGCAAAGAGTTTTTCATAAGAAACGGCATCTCTGAAGAAACCGTTGAACACATCCGTTCATTTATGATTCCTGGCTATTACACAGGAATGGAAGAAATTTACGCATAAGAACATTAATTTAAGGTTCTATTAAATAGAGCGTGGACAAGCCGTGACTTTAAAATCAGGTTCTATTAAATAGAACGTGGAAAATCGTGGAAAAAGTGAATTAACCTCCGAAAACTATTAAATAGAACGTGGACAGGCCGTGACCTCAAAATCACGGCCTTTTCTTATACGTGATAATGAGCA
>JAAZFO010000125.1 GCA_012511695.1 Erysipelotrichia bacterium
CCCTGCAACGATCGATAATGATGTCGGCAGTACTGATGAAACGATCGGTTTTTCAACTGCCCTTAATACGATTTGTGATTGCGTCGATAAACTCAAAGACACCTCTGGCTCGCATCAGCGCTGTTCGCTCATTGAAGTTATGGGTCGCCATAGCGGTGATTTAGCGATGTTTGCAGCCCTTGCAGAAGGGGCGGAAGGGGTTATCTGTGTTGAACACCCTTTAAAAGAAGATGTTTTGTTTCGTAAATTAAGAAAGATGAAAGCCCAAAATAAAAGTCACGCTATTATTATCGTTTCTGAAAACTTATTAGATATTGAGGAATTAGCAAAGAAAATTGCTCGTAGAACTGGTTTTGATACGCGGACTGAAGTTTTAGGTCGTTTACAAAGAGGTGGCTCTCCAGATGCACATGACCGTATTTTAGCGGCCAGATTAAGTGCAAAGGCCGTTGAACTTTTATTAGAAAAAGAGCCGACTAGTCGAGTAGTTGGCGTTAGAAATAATGCTATTGTCGAAATACCGATTAGCGAAGCTGTCAAAATGAAACACGTACACACTCGTGGATTGCGCCGTTTAATTGACATGCTACAATAAAATAATCTTAATAAAAGAAAGGTAAAAAAATAAGCCCACTATTGTATTGTGGAGGTAAAAAATTATGAGAGTTCAGCAACATGACGGTTCCATCATTGATATTGAAAAAAACTCGCCTGAAGGGTTGGACGTTTTAAATCATTCCACTTCGCACTTATTAGCGCAAGCCGTCAAACAATTGTACCCTTTCGCGGAGTTTGGTTTTGGCCCTGCTATTGAAAATGGTTTTTATTATGATATCGACTTTGGAGATAAAGTTCTCGTTGAAAGCGATTTGCTCCTCATTGAAAAGAAAATGCAACAATTAGCGAGCAAAAACCTTAAAATTGTTCGCCAACTCATCAGCAAAGATGAAGCTTTAGAACTCTTCAAAACGAATCCTTATAAAATTGAATTAATTAAAGACATTGACGAAGAGATTACTATTTTTCAAACCGGTGATTTCATCGACTTATGCCGTGGACCGCACTTGATGTCTACGGCTTTAATAAAACATTTTAAATTATTATCACTAGCGGGTGCTTATTGGCGCGGCGATAGTAATAATAAGCAATTAACGCGGATTTACGGAACGTCTTGGTTTAGTGCAGATGCTTTAAAAAACCATCTTAACCTCATTGAAGAGCGTAAAAAAAGAGACCACCGTTTGCTCGGTAAGCAGCTCGGTTTATTTATGCTCTCTGAATATGGTCCGGGTTTTCCTTTTTGGCTACCAGATGGGATGATTTTACGCGAGGAAATTGAAAAGTATTGGGATGAACAACACTTTAAATATGACTATTCATTAATCACAACTCCGACGATGCTGTCGCGTGATTTATGGGAGATTTCAGGACACTGGCACGTTTATAAAGAAAATATGTACACCAGCCTCATTGATGACAAGGAATTCGCCATTAAACCGATGAACTGTCCTGGATGTATCTTAGTTTATAAAAATTCTCTCCACTCCTATAAAGATTTACCAATCCGTATAGCGGAGCTCGGCCATGTCCACCGTCACGAACCGAGTGGCGCGATTAATGGCTTGTTGCGCGTCCGCGCCTTTACACAAGACGATGCCCACATCTTTTGTCGCGAAGATCAATTGGTCGCTGAAATCACAACATTATTAAAGTTTTTTGAAGAGATGTATTCCGTCTTTAATTTAGACTACTATATCGTCTTATCAACCCGTCCAGAAAAAGGTTATATTGGAACTGTTGATATCTGGAATAAATCCGAAGCAATTTTAAAAAAAGCATGCGAAGAAAGTGGCCGCAAATTAAAGGTTAATCCCGGAGATGGGGCCTTCTATGGTCCGAAGTTAGACTTTAAATTAAAAGACTCAATCGGCAGAATTTGGCAGTGCGGCACTATTCAATTAGATATGAATTTGCCGGAAAGGTTTGATTGCTTTTACATCGATAGTGATGGTGAAAAGAAACGTCCGATTATGATTCATCGCGCCTGTCTTGGAAGTGTTGAAAGATTTATTGCGATTATTATTGAACATTTCGCTGGGGCTTTTCCAGTTTGGCTCGCACCACTGCAAGTGACTATTTTGCCGGTGAATAATGCTTTTCATCTCGACTACGCCACTTCCTTAACTACCGAATTAAAAAAACATGGTTTACGCGTTGAACTCGATGATTCCAACGATAAGCTCGGCTATCGAATGCGGCGAGCGCAAATGCGGAAAGTTCCATTTACTCTCGTCCTTGGAGATCAAGAAAGAGATCAGGGGACGGTGACCTATCGTCGGTTTGGTGCTAAAGAACAAACCACTGTTACAATCGAACAATTTTTACAATTAATTATCTGTGAACTCAACGAACGTTTTATTTATAAAGTTTAAAATAAGCTGACGATTAATCGCTCTTTTATCAAAAAGATTTAATGAATAATTAATAATCCATTTTTATTGACACCGACTTTTAATAGTGTTATCATTTTTTAGGTAAAACGTAGAAAGCAGAGGCACCCGCTTCTCGCCAGACTGATGTAAATTGGTTGGCCAATGCTACTTCTTAAAAAATTAAGGAAGTTTTAAAGGGTGCGCAATGCGGCGCCCGTTTTTATTGAAAAGAAGGAGTTGAATATTATCTTAGACAAACGATACGGTAGACACAACAGGAGACGGCCTGGTCCCCCTCGAAATAGAGACCTGGTCAATGAATATGTCCGGTTCCCCGAGGTTTTATTAATCGGACCGGATGGAGAACAGATCGGAAAGATGTCTTCGCGAGAAGCACAGTTTAAAGCCAATCAATACGAATTGGATTTGTTTTGTGTCGCTCCTGACGCCAAACCACCGGTTTGCAAAATTATCAATTACAGCAAATATCGTTTTGAACAACAAAAAAGAGCCAAAGAAGCGAAAAAAAATCAACACGTTGTTGAACTCAAAGAAGTCCAGCTAACGCCACAAATTGGTGCCCATGACATGGAAACCAAACGCCGGCATGCGGTTAAATTTCTTGAAGATGGCAATAGAGTTAAAGTTGGGATGCGTTTCAGAGGTCGACAACTAGCGCACATCGGCGCTGGGCAAGCAGTCTTGGATAAATTTATCGCCAGCTTAATGGAATATGCGATTATCGAAAAACCTTCTGCGCGTGATAACCGCTGGTTAATCGCCATTCTCGCACCCAAGAAAAAGTAGGAGAAAATATTTATGCCTAAAATTAAAATGAAAAGCAAAAGAGCTTTAATGAAAAGAATTAAAATTACTGGTACTGGCAAAGCGATGAGACACCATGCGTATGTTTCTCATTTAGCCGCCAATAAAACGACCAAACAAAAAAGACACCTAAGAAAATCAACCTCTGTACACAAGAGTGATTACAAGAGAATTAAATTTCTCATCGGTAAATAAGGAGGATAGAGTTTATGGCAAGAGTTAAAAATAGTGTGGCCACTCGCGCCCGCCGTAAAAGAGTATTAAAAAGAGCTTCTGGTTATTTCGGCAGTAAACATCTGCTTTATAGAACCGCAAAAGAACAAGTGATGCACAGCTTACGCTATGCATATGTTTCCCGTCGTACTATTAAAAGAGATTATCGTAAATTATGGATTAGACGGATTAATGCTGCCTGTCGCTTAAATGATATTTCTTATAGCAAATTTATGCATGGTTTAAGAGTTGCTAATATTAATATCAACCGCAAAATGTTGTCTGAATTAGCAATACATGATGCAAAAGCTTTCACTGACTTAGTGAAAACTGCAAAAAAGGCTTAATGACCACATAAATTAAATTTTCATTAAAACAAAAAAAGAGGTTCTATTAAATAGAACGTGGAAAATCGTGGAAAAAGTGAATTAACCTCCGAAAACTATTAAATAGAACGTGGACAGGCCGTGACCTCAAAATCACGGCCTTTTCTTATACGTGATAATGAGCA
>JAAZFO010000016.1 GCA_012511695.1 Erysipelotrichia bacterium
ATCCTGGCGCACCAGAACCAACACAGCTCGATTATCTTAAAAAAATTGCGGAATCACTTGAAAAACAGGAGAAAAAATAAAGAAGATACAAAAAGGAAGCCATCTGGCTTCCTTTTAATTTATTTTCACAAACGATTAGAGTTTATCATTTGAGCCTAAGACTTCAATGATTTTGTGTTTCACTAATTTTTTCACTTCAGCTCTACCGTCACCGACGTATTGACGGGGATCGAAATGTTCTGGGTGTTTGTTAAGGTGTTGTCTAATTCCAGCGGTCATCGCTAAGCGCAAATCACTATCGATATTAATTTTACATACAGCGGAGCGGGCTGCTTGCCTTAATTGCTCTTCTGGCACTCCGATAGCATCTTTGAGCTTACCACCGTTATCATTGATAATTTTTACTAAGTCTTGATTAACGGAAGAAGCACCGTGAAGAACGATAGGAAAGCCTGGTAAGCGTTTAGCAATATCTTCTAAGATATCGAATCTTAGGGGTGGCGGCACTAATAGTCCGGTTTCGGGATCAACAGTGCATTGTTCAGGTTTGAACTTAAATGCCCCATGAGAAGTCCCAATAGCAATCGCTAAACTATCACAGCCAGTGCGGCGCACAAATTCTTCAACGTCTTCTGGTCTAGTGTATGTTTCACTACCGTGTTCGACAACGACATCATCTTCAATGCCTGCTAAAGTGCCGAGTTCGGCTTCAACGGTCACATACGGGTCGTGATTATGGGCATATTCGACAACTTTGCGCGTGAGGGCAATATTTTCTTCAAATGATTTGCTCGAGGCATCGATCATGACGGAAGTAAAACCGTTATCGATACACTCTTTACACGTTTCAAAATCTAAGCCGTGATCTAAATGTAAAACAATTGGCAAATCAGTATCTTTAATCGCCGCTTCCACCATTTTCTTTATATAAACCGGTTTAGCATATTTTCTTGCACCAGCAGAAACCTGGAGGATAACTGGAGAATTACACTCTTTAGCGGCTTCAGTAATCGCTTGAATAATTTCCATATTATTACAGTTGAACGCTCCAATGGCATAGCCACCTTTATAAGCTTTTTCAAACAATTCTTTAGTATTAACTAATGGCATATCTTTACCTTCTTTCGTTATTTATTATACATGACTTTATTATTTTGTTAATAATAATTTCTAGTCTTTTTAACAGTTGAAAAAACATCTAATTCATCATAATTGGTTTAAATGACACCGGTTAAAGAAGTTTAAAAATATAACGACGGAAAGAGATATTTAATAGACGCTTGTTTGACGGGATTGGGTGAATATAAGATTCCGTTAGATATGTTTAACATTAAAAAGAGCGTAACAGAAGGCAAAAAAGATAAAACAAAAGAGGGAATTTTCCCTCTTTTGTTATTGATGCTTGTAATAATCAGTTAACTTTATTATCTCTGATAACTTTGTCTTTTAAATATTCAGGAACTTCTTCATAAGAGACAAATTCACGAGTGTAACTACCGGAAGCTTGGGTGATAGATTTAAGCTGGGTGACATAGTCAACAATTTCAGCTTCAGGAATCAAAGCTTCAATGTCTTGCATCCCATCGCGTTCTTCCATGTTTTGAATACGGGCCCGCCTAGTATTTAAATCAGACATGATATCTCCGGTATATTGAGCCGGAACAAGGACGTGGATGCGCATGATTGGCTCAAGAATAATTGGTTTACATTTAAGATATGCATCTCTAAAGGCTAAGATGCCCGCCATTTTGAAGGCTTGTTCATTGCTATCAACTGGGTGATATTTGCCGTCGACTAAGACACCCCTAACACCGATAACGGGGAAGCTCGCTAATAGGCCGGCATTTAAAACATCAAAGAAGCCTTTCTGGTCGGCAGGAAAATAGTTTTTAGGCACAGCGCCTCCAAATACTTCTTCAGGGAAAACATTTTCTTCGTCGGGTTCAAAGCGCATTTTAACAATTCCATAAAAATGACTGCCGCCGGATTGTTTAACGTAACGGCCATCACCTTCAGCAGTCGCCTTAATCGATTCACGATAGACGACCTTCATCGTTTCACTCGTTACATCGATTTTATAAGTATTTTTTAATTTATCGATAATGAAGTTGATATGGGAATCAGATACACCGCCGAGGAGAAGTTGTCTTGTTTCATTGTTGCGTTTGACTTCAATACACGGGTCTTCTAATTGCAATTTAGCAAGTGCGGGACCGATTTTGGATTCGTCATTTTTGTTAACGATGACTATCGCTTTAAAAATAACAGCTGCTGGATACCCAACCGCTGGATAAATGATTTTATTTTTAGGAGCGGATAGCGTCATGCCAGATACAGCACCGTCTAAACGAGTGACAGCGCCGATATCACCGGCGTGTAACTCGGTCGTAGAATTCAAGGCTTTGCCAGAAACTGTATAGAGCATTGAAAGTCTTTGGGAGTTATTACCAAAAGCAACATCTTCTCCAGTTTTAATAACGCCGGAAACGATTTTAATTAAGTTGATAACCCCGGAATAAGGATCGACTAAAGTTTTAAAAACATAGGCGGAAAGAGGTTGTTCATCTTTGGTGACACGTTCGGCTTCTTTGCCAGATTCGTCTTGACCTTTGTGAACTTTGTCCGCTGGCGAAGGAGCGAATTTAACAATCGTTTTAAGTAAATTATTCACACCCACATTTTTTAAAGCGTTGCCAAATAGCACTGGATATATATCTAACTTAGCTAGGCCATCTTTTAAAGCATTAATAATTTCTTCTTCGGTAAACTCTTCATCGCTGAACAATTTTTCCAAAAGAACATCGTCAGTCTTAGCGACTTCTTCCATTAATGCCCCACGTAATTGTTCAACTTCACCTTGAAAATCGCTTGGCAAAGGACCTTCTTGGCCATCGGCATTTATAAAAACGTTATTAACCAAATCCATAAAGCCATCGAAAGTTGAACTTTGACCGTGCGGATAAGTAAAGCAGGCAACTTCTTTAGTTAATTGTCCTTTTATGGCCTCTAAAACAGCGGCAACATCAACACCTTCTTTATCCATTTTATTAATAAAAATAATCGTAGGAATACCTTTACGACGGAGAGCGGCGAAATGTTTTACGGTCCCAACTTGGATACCAGAAGAGGCATCAACGACTAAAACAGCGGCATCGGCGACGGTTAAAGCACCGAGATATTCACCGACAAAATCATCATTTCCTGGGACATCAATAATATTAACTTTGCAATCATTTAAATAAACAGGAACGACTGCAGTTTGTACAGAGGCTCCTCTTTTTTGTTCTTCGGGAGTATAATCACTAACGGTATTTTTCTTTTCTACTTCACCTTTAGTCTTTGTAGCACCACTCACCAAAAGCAAGGATTCCACCAATGAGGTCTTACCAGCACTCTGGTGACCTAAAAAAACGATATTTCTAATTTTATTAGCATTATAATTTGCCATATTTTTCTCCTTACAACCTAAAATATTTGCTATATCTACCTTTAGCAATCAGCTGAATCTTGCCATCTCTGACTAAGGTGGCCAAGGCCTTTTCAATAGTCACTGAGCTGACACCATACAAAACATTTTCTATCACACGCTTATTAATTGGTGTCGCCGAGTCAAAAACTATCTTGTAAACCTTATCAATGGTTATACCATTAGCGGAGTTAACCTCCATGATATAGTCTAGCTTGCGGTAGGCTTCTAAAATGCATTTTAGCATATAGGTAACGTATTGGGTATAATCATTTTCATTTTCACGCCACCCCTTTGAAGATGCTTCAAAATTATCAATATAATCAGAAATACGCTGTCTAATAATATAAGAGACAGAAAAATAGTTACTGATATCATAGCCAAACTTTTTCATTAAGAAACTTAAAAGTAAACGCGCCACTCTCCCATTAGCGTGGTTAAAGGGATGGATGCAAGTGAAATCAAGAAGGAAAGAGAGGATCAAAATCAACTTATTATTTTCTTCATTTTGGCTTACCAAATTGAATTGATAAACCAAATTATCTAATAATGCTGGCACTTCACTTGGCTCAGCAGTTACAAAAATCGTCCGAAACGTCCCATTAGGCATTCGCTCTTGGATAAAATTAACACTATCTTTATATTTACCACCGATTTCTGGATTGTAATCTTTATAAAGGTAGTAATGCAGCGTGGAGATGAACGAACGATCAAATGGTTGATACTTGTAACTTCCATCAATTAACTGCAGTGCTTTGTAATATCCTTGGAATAAATATTCTTGCAAGGTTCGGGGTGATTGTTCTTTTTCAAAAATAGCTTTCATGCGATCATCACCAATAAAAATCGACCCCATCGCATTGCTGGCTTCTGTGGCACTAATAAAAGCTAATTTAGTCAGTTTGTCAACTTTTTTTAACTTATGCGCTAGGATCGTTTTTCCTTTATATAATTCTATAGAATTAAGTAAGGAAATAATGTTGGGGTTGCTTAAAAGATTGTTTACAGTTCCCTGTAGATCAAATATTCTCATATATGTACCTCGTGTACTTTTAGTATGCCTCACTAATCACAATATTGCAATTACATATTTATAAAAGAAAAATACCGAATTGGATTTTTATTAGAAAAAAGTAACCAAAAACTTTTTATTGCTATTTAAATAAATAGGGACTACATTTTTAGTAATGAAATATCGTCATCAATTACACTATGACTATCCTAGCGACCCCCAAGGACACATGATTGCGCCTAAACAAGTTAGGAAAGATAATTTAGACAAGAACTATCCATATTATCGAAATGATTTTTGGTACAATGTTGGCTGTTTTATAATGGGATATCTTTTAATTATTATCGGTTTTCCTTACTTTTTTTTCAGGTATGGTTTGCGCATTAATGGCAAACACAATCGCAAGTTATTAAAAAAACAAATAAAAAATGGAGTGATTACGATTAGTAACCATATTTTTGATGAAGATTACCCTGCGATCAGAAGAGCAATGGCCCCATGTAGGGGATATATCAGCATGTGGAAAAACAATCACTTGCGCCCTTTAGGTCATCTCATTAGATTTGCGGGCGCGATTCCTATTCCAACAGGTGACGCAAGCGCGACTATCTCAATGATGCGCGGAATCGATAAGTGTTTACAAGACGGAAATTGGTTACACATTTATCCAGAAGCGAGTATGTTTTATTTTTATCAAGAAATCAGACCGTTTGTCGACGGTGCCTTTTTATTTGCGGCCCGGAATAACAAACCCAT
>JAAZFO010000126.1 GCA_012511695.1 Erysipelotrichia bacterium
CCCCAGAAGAAACGCCGATGAGCGCATAAGTTTTTTTCTTATTAATTTCGTTATTAAGGATAAAATCAACATCTTCTTCTAAATTTTGTTTTACATTCAAAACTGCGACTTTTAAAAATTCACCAAATTGTTGGGCATAATTTAAGATATCGCCGGGATTAAGGGTGCGGATGTGGACTTTAACGATGTCATCTTTGAAGTTGACCACTAGGTCACTCCCATTAGTCGATAAGATATTATTGAAGCGATTTATTTTAAATTCTTTTTTGTCCTTGTGCAGTCTTAAGACAAAATCCAAGAGATAGTCATCTTCGCCGCCTTCGACAACAGTAGGCACTACTTCTGTCGCCGTCGCTTGACTTCTCTCGACAAAGCCACCACCAGCGGCAATTCTCATCCCTTCAAGAATACGGATCAATCCAGCACCACCGGAATCAATGACACCCGCTTCTTTTAAGACTGGCAATAATTCAGGCGTTCTTTTCAGTGACTCTTTACCTTCTAAGAGCATTAAATCCAAACATTTTTCAATCGACATATTGTCTTTGACTTTATCCGCTAAAAATTGGGACGATTCCCGAATGACCGTTAAAATTGTCCCTTCAACAGGATTGACAACAGCTTTATAAGCAACTTCTACCCCTCTTTGGAAGGCAAAAGAAAAAGCTAAAGCATCGACTTCAGGAAGATTTTCTAAAGCCTTAGAAAAGCCGCGAAAAATTTGACTGGTGATGACGCCTGAGTTGCCTCTGGCTCCCATTAGTAAACCGCGAGAAAAGACTTTGGCAATTTCCGAAGCATTTTCATCTCCGCGATTTTGAATTTCTTTACTCCCAGAAGTGAGTGTTAAATTCATATTCATTCCTGTATCACCATCGGGAACAGGGAAGACATTTAAAGCGTCGACTTCTGGATAGTGATTATAGAGATTATTACTGCCTGATAGTAAGAGCAGTTTTAAAGATTGTCCATTTAAAGTTTTCATAAGCTTAGTGGGGGGAGAGAATTTTTTCTCCGTAGACATTTACTCCAGTACAAGCTTGGTTAAATTTATTGTTAAGCGTGTACATAATATTTTTTTGGCATTCAACGAGTGATTCAGTAATCTTTACTTCATTAGAAAGAACGAGATAAACATTAACAGTAAAAGTGCGATTTGGTTTTTTATTAATATAAAGCCCTTCTTCTGATGTTTCTTTCTTAATGGCGAGTTCTATAAGTGATGTTATATCGCGTCTAGCAATCGCCACCACACCATAACTAGCTAACGCGGCTTGACGAGTCGCGTCTTCAATTTCTTTGGTGTCTAAGGTATTCACGTTGCCGGGAGTTTTTTTGTCATTCATAAATGAAGTTATTTTACATAGTAAACGGGTAAGTGTCAAATGAGTAGTCTTTTTCACCCGATTATAGTGACATTTTCAAGAGTTTGATAGGGGTTCACTCTCTTCTTAATAAAGAAAGGACCGGGAAAAAATCTTGATAAACTTCGCCATAAGCGACGACGACTTGACCCCCAAAACTAGTTTTCAACAAATCCATCAGGCTCTCTTCGCTTAAAGAGAGTAAAACTTGCGTTTGATTGTGGCTTGGTAAAGAGACATTTTCTTTGATTGTCCCTGGCAAGCAAAGGCTATTTTCTAAACTGAAATCTGGAGCAATTTTAAGGATAGAAACATGGCCTTCCAGCAATTCACCTTTAATGCTAAGGCCTGAGCCATTTGCAAAATAAGGCCTTAATTTATAAGAGGACACCATATTAAATGGCACCGACGAATTGGCGAGCAAAAGGGTGTGTTCCTCGTAATCAATTTTACTGGGATTAGCCAAAAAGGAAGTCCGTCCTGTTAGGGTATTAACGAGATGCATCGTCATCAAACTAGCTAAATCACCTTCGCCACTCGCGGAAATACCTTCTTCATTTAAAAGAGCCAAGGCTAAACAAGCAGTAGTCTTTGTCTTTTTAATTAAACGAGAAGAGCGAATCGTTAAGCCGTGTAATTGGTATTTTTCGACGAGCTTTTTAAGGGCCACATAAACGAGTAAAGCTTTCGATAGAGCCTCAGGGTTGTCCGCACAATTAAAGAGCTCTTGCTCGCGCGGAACCTCATTAAAAGCCAGAGTTTCTTCTTTAGCCTTTTGATAAAGCTCATCGAATTCTTTAGCGGTGATTTTCACGACTTCCATTTTAAAGTATTTCTTTATATTTTCTGGTTTAATCGGTGGCGCAATTAACCCTTTAAAAGGGCCACCAATGACTCCAAGGCGACTTTTCTTAAGCTTTTTAGTAGCGTGGATGATCGTGGCGATGTGCCTGATCATGCTGGCGATATGTTTTTCATCACCCGTTAACAAAAAACATAATTTATGCTGATTTTCTAAGTAAGTTTTAATTTCTAAGGCTGCAGACAAAGAGTTGTTGTGAGCGGTCGCGAGTAAAACTAGTGGTTCATCAAAATCTTTTAAACGCTTTAAAAAAAGGCTTTCAATCCCATCGCTACCAATTAAGATAATCTCAAATAAAGGCTCGAGCCCTTCTTCGCAAATATATAAATCTTCATCGAGTAAATAATTATTAATCTCATCAATAAAAACGAGATCCTCATCGATGATCGCTTGTTGTTTTTTTCCAAAAAAATTGTATAAAGATACGAGTTTTAAATTCATAGAGGCATCTCTAATTTATTTATAAAATAAAAAGCCCGGCAGCTCGCTATTTTGTCCTTGCGGATATCGTCGCCACTACGGTGCTTAACTTCTGTGTTCGAGATGGGAACAGGTGTGTCCACCGCGCCATCGCCACCAGACTTTTTATTGAGGAGTAATGTAGCATTATTCTCTCAAAACTGAATATTATTACATGTTTCTTTCCTGTTAAATTGTAACTTAAATTTTATGTTTCGGATATGAAAATCTTAAAGAAATTAAGTCCTCGACCTATTAGTATTAGTCAGCTGAACATATCGCTATGCTTACACTTCTAACCTATCAACCCTGTAACTTTCAGGGGGTCTTACTTCTTTCGAATGGGAAGTCTCATCTTTAGGTTCGCTTCACGCTTAGATGCTTTCAGCGTTTATCAATTCCAGAGGTAGCTACCCGGCTGTGCCACTGGCGTGACAACCGATGTACCATTGCTATGTTCATCCCGGTCCTCTCGTACTAGGGACAACTCCTATCAAACTTCCTACGCCCACGACAGATAGGGACCAAACTGTCTCACGACGTTCTGAACCC
>JAAZFO010000127.1 GCA_012511695.1 Erysipelotrichia bacterium
CAAGAAAATTTTGAACAAATAGAAATCTCAGTTTCTCAACTTAACTGGGAAAAACAATTTCTAAAAGGTGAAGAAACAGTGGAAATCACCTCATATAAAGATGAAATTCTCGGCGTTGATTTGCCGCCTAAAGTCGCTTTAAAGGTTGTTCAATGCGACCCTGGAGTTAGGGGCGACACAGTGAATAAACCAACCAAACCAGCAACATTAGAAACTGGTCTAGTGGTTAGGGTTCCACTCTTTATTGAAGAGGGTGATGAAATCGTAGTGCGCACTGATAAGGGCGAATATGACAGCAGAGCTTAGGAGGTACTAGTATGATGGAAATTCAAATTTGGCAATTTATTATTTGGGTCGTTGTTGCCCTCGTTGGTGGGGGTGTTGCGGGCTTTTTTATCACGCGATATTTGTTCCAAAAACAAATGAGAGACAACCCACCAATTAATGAAAAAATGATTCGTGCAATGTTCAAAAGTATGGGCCGTACCGCTAGCGAAAAACAAATTCGTGAAGTGATGCGCAGCATGAGAGATAGCCGATAAATACTACAAAAAAACACTTCAGATAACGAAGTGTTTTTTAATGTAATACAAAGTATTAAAACTACTAATTTGATACTTTATTTTTACTCTTAATCCATTGGACTTGTTTTTCTGTTCCAGCCTTTAAACGGGCGATATTTTGATGGTGACGCACAAACATTATTATAATCTTAACACTGGTGACAATCGCAAAAACATAATTGCAATATAAGAGGGAGCCGTTTTGAAAAACAAACATCATTTCTGCTGGAATGAGATGGAAAGTGAATAGTGAAGAGTACAACCAAATGAAAACAAAAAATACTACACCAGCTATAAGCGAGGAGAGCGAAACAAACTTCGTTTTAAAAAGAGTAATTAAAAAAGTAGATATCGCTACAATGGCCATGCTCCACGAAGTAGAGATGATTAATCCAGCTAACGCAGAAACAGCTTTGCCGCCTCTAAAATTAGCGAACAATGGGAAGAGGCCACCGAGCAAAGAGCCAAATGAAGCTAACCAATAAACTGGCCATTTAATTACGTAGCTCGATAAGTCAGCAGTATACATCTCATAGGCACTAGGGAGTAGCGGTGTTCCATTGTTTAGAGGCGCAAAAGTAAGAATGGCCCAACAAATAAATAGTGGAGAAATGGTTTTGAAAATATCAAAGAAAAAAACAATAAAGAAATATTTCTTTCCCCAAATTCTACCGCAATTTGTGGCGCCGCAATTGTGAGAGCCATAATCGCGAGGATCTTGGTTAAAAAGAAGTTTGCCAAGTGGAATCGAGATATTTGCGCTACCGATTAGATAACCTAAGACTAAGCACAATAAGGCGACTAATATATTAATTAATATATTCATTTTATGACCCTCCAATTTACTATTTTTATTCTACTAAAATGCTTTTTATTTGCAACTTAATTTGTATATAATTAAGACTTGTAAAAGGGTGGTATAAAGTGGCAGATATTAAAAAAACAACATATACGGCTGATGATATCCATGTTATGAAAGGCTTGGAAGGGGTCAGAAAAAGACCGGCGATGTATATCGGTTCGACGAATAATCAAGGCCTGCATCACTTAGTGTGGGAAGTAGTCGATAATGCTGTTGACGAGGCTTTAGCAGGATTTGGAAAAAAGATCGTAGTCACCATGCATAAAGACGGATCAGTTTCTGTTCTTGATGAAGGTCGGGGCATTCCAGTTGGGATTAACAAAGACACTGGCCGGCCAGCGGCGGAAATTGTTTTTACTGAATTACACACTGGTGGCAAATTTAATAATGCTGTTTACAAAAGCGCAGCTGGCTTACATGGAGTAGGCGCGGCGGTGACTAATGCTTTAAGTGAATGGATGGACATAAATGTTTATCGTAATGGTAATATTTATCATCTACGTTTCGAGGATGGCGGAAAACTAACGAGCCCTCTAGAAATTACTGGTCAAAGTAGAAAACACGGCACTTTTGTACGCTTTAAACCCGATAAGAAAATTTTTGTCGCTGTTGATTTTAAATGGGATACTATCGCTAGCCGCCTCCAAGAAAGTGCCTTTTTAATGAAAGGTGTGGAGTTTGTATTAATTGATGAAAATAGTGGACAAACACAAAAGTTGTTATACGACAATGGACTAGTTGAATACATTAATGATGTCAATATTAACAATACTCAACTGTGTGACATTGTTGATTTTTCAGATAGTGATCCAGAAACTAATATTAGTATTGAGGTTGCTTTTCAATACTGCAGTAAAGATTATAACGAAACGTTATATTCTTATGTTAACAACGTTAGAACACGGGATGGGGGGACCCATGAAACTGGTTTTCGCTTCGGCCTTACTAAAGCGGTCAATGATTTTGCGGAGGCTTTTAAACTTTCCAAAGGAAAGAAGCTTGAAGGTGGCGATATTAGAGAAGGTTTAACCGCGGTTATTTCTTTAAAAATCCCAGAAGAATTACTGGAATTCGAAGGGCAAACGAAAGGAAAACTCGGCACCCCTCAGGCTACTGCTGTTGTTTCGACATTCATTTTTAATAAGTTAACTTATTATTTAACAGAAAATAAAGAATTCGCTTTAACTTTGATTAATAAATGCCTCGATTCTCAAGCTGCGCGTCTTGCTGCTAGAAAGGCAAAAGAAGAAGCGAGAACGAATAAAAAATTAAAACGAGATTTGATTTTAAGTGATAAATTAACCCCTGCTCAAAGTAAAGATTACGCTAAAAATGAACTCTTTATCGTTGAAGGTGATTCTGCAGGAGGGACAGCTAAAAAAGGTAGAGATCGCTTACATCAAGCGATATTACCACTTCGTGGTAAACCTTTGAATACTGATTCGATTTCGATTGAAAGACTTCTCCAAAACGAAGAAATTGCGACCATTATTAATACAATTGGTGCTGGCTTTGGACAAAGTTTTGATATCGAAGATATGAAATATGGAAAAATTATTATTATGACTGATGCCGATACTGATGGGGCGCACATTCAAACTTTATTATTAACTTTCTTTTACCATTACATGCGCCAATTAATTGTGGCGGGGCATATCTATATGGCTGTTCCACCTTTATATAGCGTCTATAAAGAAGACGGTAAACGCACCATTCAAGAATACGCCTGGGATGATGAAGATTTAGAAAGAGCCAAGAAAAAAATCGGAAGTGGTTATAAAATAAATCGTTATAAAGGTCTCGGTGAAATGAATGCGATCCAATTAAAAGAAACGACCATGGATCCGAAGACGAGGCTTTTGATTAAAGTTGACATTGAAGATCCTTTCCTTGCGGAAAGAAGGGTTAATATTTTGATGGGCAAAGATACCAGTATTAGGAAAGCATGGGTTGAAGAAAATGTTGATTTCAGCAGAGTTGACACCTTTGTAAAGGAGGTAAGCTAATTTATGGCTAATAAGAAAAAAGCTTAAATAGCCGAAGAAAAATTTACTGAAAACATCATCGTTCAACCGATGGAAGATGTCATGGGTGAGCGTTATGCCACTTATGCAAAATATGTTATTCAAGATCGGGCAATTCCCGACGTTAGAGATGGATTAAAACCGGTGCAAAGAAGAATTATTTTCACGATGCATCGCAATAATAATATTTTTAAAAGACCAACGAGAAAGTGCGCGCATACTGTGGGCGCTGTGATGGGAACTTTTCACCCACACGGTGACTCATCTATTTATGAAGCATTAGCAAGAATGAGTCAGGATTGGAAGGTCCGTTATCCTTTAATCGACTTCCAAGGCAACAATGGTAGTATCGATGGTGATGCTCCTGCGGCTTATCGTTATACCGAATCACGTTTGAGTGAATTGTCAAATGAACTCATAACCGATATCGGTAAACAAACAGTTGATATGCAACTTAATTTCGACGATACCGAATTCGAACCAACGGTTTTACCGGCGCGTTTCCCTAACTTACTGGTGAATGGTACCGAAGGTATCGCAGTAGCAATGGCTACTGAAATTCCAACACACAATCTCAATGAGATTATTTCAGCAGTAATTTATCGGATTGGGCGCAAAAGAGTAACCGTTGAAGATTTAATGCAATTTGTCTTAGGTCCAGATTTTCCTGGTGGTGGCATTATTTACCAAAGTGAAGGTTTGAAAAACATTTATCTAACGGGACGAGGGAGAATTGAAGTTTCTAGTCGGACCGCAATCGTTAGTGGTGATGATGTAAACCAAATCATCATTACTGAAATTCCTTATAAAACCCAAAAGATTCAATTAGTTTTTGAAATCGACAAGATCATTCATGCAAAAAAGGTTGATGGTCTTTTAGAGGTAAGAGATGAATCTGACTGGAAAGGAATTCGCATCGTTATCGATTGCAAAAAAGATGCTGATTGCGAACTTTTATTACGCTATTTGAAAAGCAAAACAGGGCTGGAGACTTCTTACAGCGCTAATATGGTGGCCATTGTTAATGGACGTCCGAAAACCTTAAACTTGTTAACTTATGTCGATGCTTATATCGATCATCAAGTTGAGGTTGTGACAAGAAAAAGTAGATTTGATCTCAATAAATATAAAGCCAGACTACATCTTGTTGAAGGTTTAATTCAAGCGTCGTTAAATATTAAAGAAGTCGTAGAGATTATCAAAAAAAGTAAAGATAAAGCTGATAGTAAAGTTAACTTGATGAATTTTTACGATTTTTCTAATGAACAAGCTGAAGCTATTGTGACCATGCCTTTATACAAATTAAGTCATACTGACGAGGTGACTTTAGAAAAAGAAAAAGCCCAATTGATTAAAAATATTGCTACTTTGGAAGGCATTTTAAATGATGAGAAAAAATTAAATCGCGTCATTGTTAGAGATTTGAAGGCCATTGCGCGTAAATATGGTGATGAACGTCGCACTTCAATTGAAGAAAAAGAAAAGATCGTCCCCATTGATAAACGTAAATTAATTGCTAAAAGCGATGTGATGATTGCCTTGACTAAAGATGGCTATTTAAAACGCTCAAGTATTAAGTCTTATCGCAGTAGTGCGAATAACATTTTGCCAGGTTTAAAAGACGGTGACCAATTAGTGACGGCAGGTGTAGCTTCTACTACTGATTTTTTGATTTGTTTTACAAATCAAGGTAATTATATTCGTATTCCAGTTCATAAAATTCAGGAAAATAAATGGAAAGATGAAGGAGTGCATTTAAACGTCTTTTCCACTCTTGACCCTGGTGAGAAAATCATCAAAGGGCTTGCAATTACTGATTTTAGAAATGATATTTATCTAGCTTGTTTAACAAAACTAGGTCAAATTAAGCGCATGGCTTTAAAAGGGCTTGCCATAGGCAAGCGTCCACGGCTCATCCGTAATATGCGTTTAAATGAAGGAGACGAAGTTTGTAGTATCCAAGTCTTATCAGGCAATAGCAATTTGCTCGTTTTAGCGTGTGACGGCACTGCTACTTTCTTTAATGAAAACGATTTAACCATCGTGTCTAATAGGGCTGGCGGCGTGCGGTCTATTTTTGGTTTAGGCGATAATAGTGCCGTGGCGGGGCTAGCATACGAAGACGATGAAAAAGGTAAATTCATCATGTTTACTAACAAAGGACATTATCGCATTCTTGATAGCGCTAAGCTCAATCGCACTGCCCGTTTAGGTAAAACTCAACTCTTAATGCCTTGTTTTAAAAAAGATAGACACAAAGTAGTTGCCGCTTATAAGATTGCCGACCATGAAACCACTTTAGAAGCTAAACTTTTCCTTAATAATAACCAATATTTTATTTTAAAAATCAAAGAGATTACGGCCACAGATATGGCACGATACGCTAAGAAAAATATTGCTCTACCAAGCAGGAAGAAAGTTAGCGAAGTTTTTGATGCGAGCTTAGACATCGTCAACGAAAAAACTATTTCCTACCCGATAAAGGAAGTAAAGCCAGTGGTGAAAAAAAATGTTGATGACAACAATAAAGACGCTACAGGTGAACCAGGTTCGGAAAAAG
>JAAZFO010000128.1 GCA_012511695.1 Erysipelotrichia bacterium
CCGTGAAATTGTGCATTATATGTGTCAGGAGAGCTTGATTCATTATTTGGACAATGCACTGGAAGGAAAGGTAAAAAAAGAAGTAATTGAAGAGTTCATAAGAAAAGGGCATTCATATCTCGAAAATGATATAAATGCTCTTGTTAAATTAAAAAAGATAAAAGCTGGTGAACAAAAAACTACAGATGCTGAACTCAAATTGCCCGAAAGCATCCGCAAAAATGCTGACCTGATAGACCAAAAACTGAGCAGCATCAAAATTTGTGACCCAGCCATCGGTTCGGGGGCTTTCCCTGTGGGCTTGTTGCACGAATTGGTAAACGCTATGCTGGTGCTGAAACCGCATTTGAGTTACGATTACCTGACTGAAAAACTGAAAGGCTTTGGTTTTACCCACCTGGAAAGCATCAGTGATAGCCGCTACATCTACCGCCTGAAACGCCACATCATACAAGAAAGCATTTATGGCGTGGATATAGATAGCTCTGCCATTGACATTGCTCGTTTGCGTTTGTGGTTGAGTTTGGTGGTGGATGAAGACGACCTTGACCCGATTGAAACGCTGCCAAATTTAGATTACAAAATTGTGTGTGGCAACTCTTTGATAAGTCGCTTTGCCTTAGATACGCCTATAAATGATGTGTTTAAAGAGTTTAATAAAAAGATTAGAGAAAAAGATTACAATAATAAGGCGATAAAAGATTTGGTGGGTGATAATGAAGTTAATCTTGAGTTCTATAAAAAGATAACAAATGATTTTCTAATAGAGTCTTCGCACGAGCAGAAATTAATTTTCAGGGAGTTTATTAAGGAAGTTAAGAATGCTTTCAAGACAACACTACAAAAGAAAGAAATCAATAAGCTATCTAAAGCCAGAGGTGAATTAGAAAACCTTCAAGGGCTTGATATATTTGGGAAACCAATAGGTACAAAAGCACAAATAAGCCAAGCAAAAAGCAAATTAAAAGAATTAGAAAAAGAAAGGGACGAAACCATAAATAGCGATATATACAAGAATGCTTTGGAATGGCGGTTTGAATTCCCTAATTTGTTAGACGATAAAGGCAATTTTATTGGCTTTGATGTGGTGATTGGGAATCCGCCTTACGTAAATATATATTCGATTCCTGAGAGTGATAAGTCTATCTATAACAAAGTTTATTCAACTGCTTATAAAAAGTATGATTTATATGTTCTTTTTTTTGAACAAGGTTTATCACTACTAAAAACTTGCGGTGGCATTAATCTTATTACATCCAATAAATATTTTAGCCAACCATATGGACTAAAACTTAGAGAGTTATTCTTGAGATACAGAATTCTTGAACTGGTTAATTTTAGGTTTAATGTGTTTTCTGCTACAGTAGACACTTCAATTACGCATATCCAGAAAGACTCTCCAAGTGACTTTATTGAAATACTAGATATTAATGATAAAAAAGGATTTGAAAGGTTTATTAAAAATATAAGAATCCCATTAAATCTTGATTTTATTAGAAAGTTACCTGATAACCTTTTCAGAATTGAAGTATCAGAAAAAGATATTTCAATAATTAATAAACTTGATTCGTTCTCTCTAACATTTTCTGATTTATGTTACGTGAATTATGGATGCAGATTAGTTAGTAAAAAAGGAACTAAAAAGAAAAAGGATTATATTTTCTCAGAAAACACCAATGGTAGATTAAAGCCTTTCATAGAAGGAAGCGACATTCG
>JAAZFO010000129.1 GCA_012511695.1 Erysipelotrichia bacterium
CACCATTCCAGGATTCTTCAAGCAATATTCTCTTATGGTCTTTGAATAATTCATAATCTCAAACCCTCCCGCTTCTATTATAACATAAAATACAGAAAATAGCGACAAATAAGGCAAAAAAGTAGACATTGTCGACTTTATTTATTATAAGAACTCCAGTATCTATATACTATAGTATATAAAGAAAAAAGACATCCTGCGTACTAGCACAAAATGTCTGCATTTCTTATATGGGGCGAGTGACCAGATTCGAACTGGCGAATGCCTGGTTCACAGCCAGGTGTGTTAGTCCTCTTCACCACACCCGCCAAATGCTTAATTATGATAATCTCAAAAGAGACTTTTGTCAAAAACTTTTGCCCAAAAATAAAAAATCCTGTTTAGAGTCATTTGCTAAACAGGATTATTAAACTTTTTTATTTAAGCAACCAGGAAGGCTTTATAACCTAAATAGGCTTCGTAAACGTCGACCTTACTAACTATTTCCATCGGCGCATGCATATTCAAAACAGCAATACCAGCGTCGATAACTTTCATATTATAATTGGCCAAAATGTAAGCGATGGTACCGCCTCCACCTTGATCGACTTTGCCGAGTTCGGCCGTTTGCCAATTGACATTAGCCTCATCCATGATTCTTCTGATGAAGGCGTAGTATTCAGGTTGTGCATCATTACTCCCGCTTTTGCCACGGCTACCAGTATACTTATTAAAAACTAAACCTTCGCCTAAATAAGCAGCGTTTTTGGCTTCACTAACATAGGCGTATAAAGGGTCTAAAGCAGCGGAGACATCACTGGATAACATCTCGCTATTTTCTAAAGTTAAGCGCGCTTTCCATAAAACGTTTTCTTCTTTAAACAATCTAAATAGTTTAGCGATAGTATTTTCAAAAAATAAAGAATGAGCCCCAGTCGCGCCGACAGAGCCGATTTCTTCTTTATCGACTAAAAGGCAACAAGCTGTCTTTTTGACTTCTTTAGTATGGAGAAGGGCCATCAAAGAAGCGTAGACGCAGCTGCGATCATCGTGACCATATCCCGCAATCATGCTGCGATCTAAACCGTAATCTCTAGCCATACCAGCAGGAACTATTTCGATTTCTGCAGATATAAAGTCTTCTTCTTCAATGTCATATTTATCTTTTAATAATTTAAGAATGTTGGCTTTGACTGGCTCTTTGTCTTTGTCATTTAAAGGCATGGAACCTAGTGTGATATCGAGGTTTTCGCCTTCAATAGCTTTTCCTAATTTCTTTTCCATTTGATCTGCGGATAAGTGAATTAATAAATCAGTTACTCCGACAACGGGGTCGTTAGGATTGTCGCCGATATTAATTTCCACTACCTTGCCATCTTTTTTACACACCACTCCGACGAGGGCCAATGGGATAGTTGTCCATTGATACTTTTTAATTCCACCGTAGTAATGGGTGTCACCTAAAGCATAGCCTTTACTCTCATATAGAGGGTTTTCTTTTAGGTCTAAGCGCGGTGAATCAACGTGAGCCCCTAAAATTCTTAAACCTTCTTCTAATGGGTCGGTCCCAATAATATAAGCGGCAACGTTTTTGCTTTTATTGACAAAATAAACGCGGTCCCCCGCTTCAATTTGGGCAACTTCTTCGGCGTTAACAAAACCATTTGCTTCTAAAAGCCTTACCGCTTCTTTAACAGCAATGCGTTCACTTTTGGCGACGCTCAGAAATTGCTTATACTGTTCAGCAAAATCGAAGACTTCCTTTTTATCTTCATATTTTAACCAAGCATTTTTACGATACATAAACTAATCCCTACCTTTCGGATATTTACTGCTATTTTACACGATTTATTTAAATTGAATACCTCTTAATACACTTTATGTCTTTTTAATGCGGCTTTTCGCTACCCTTTTTTCTATTATTTTACGACTAATAACATATGATTTTATGATAGTTAGGCCATATATAGCGAGCCATTAGAGGTAATCTTAAGCGCCTTTTCAACAAAAAAATCTCAGCGGTCACCGCAGTAAGCGCCTTTAGCGCAAAAAGGACATCTGTTATTGTCCTAATTCTCGATAGATGATATCTAAAGCCTGATTGACCACTTCTTCTTCATCCAACTCACTCATATCGATTTCATGGGGAGTGAAAATTAGTTGTTCACGACGCAGTTCATCAATATAAGTCGCAAATTCTTCAAACGAACGTTCTAAAGGCAAGGCTTGATGGGCGATGTGTCTCGAAGGTAGCCGGTCGATATAGCGTTGATAGAGTAAGTTTACCTCACCAGTTAAAACAACTAAGACTACTCGGTAAAAATTTTCATCAGCGAGCGTCTTGAGTTGTAGTAATTCCACACTCCTAAAGTTAGCTTCCATAATTAAATCTTGACCGACTTTAGCAGCCTGTTCAAAAAAATAAATCATACTGCTCACCGCATTTTCGGAAAGAAGACGATTTTCCAAACGACTGTGAAAACCAATGATATCGCAAGCAATTTCTTTTAAACGATCTTTGGTAATAAAGGGAATGTGCAATTTTTCTGATAACGCCGCGGCGAGAGTTGACTTACCTGCAGCTAAATCGCCAGTGATAATAATCAATCTTTGCATATCTTTATCCTAATATCTTTATTATAAAATAAAAAGGCGCAATTGCGCCTCATCATTAATTAACGATGTTTGGCGTGAAAGGCGATCCCCAGTGAATCAGGTCCACAGTGGCAACCGGCTGTCGGATTAACGATTTCATAGATGATCTTTAAATCCTCGCCGAATTCCTTTTTAAGCATCGCCCCAAATTCTTGCGCGATTTCTAAAGCCTCAGTATGAGCGATGACCCCGCGTTGATTTTTGATATCATCTTGTAAACCAATGACGCACTTTAATAATTTACGCAGAGCATGAATACGGCCACGACTTTTATCCTTGGCTTTCATCTTGCCGTCATTATCCACAAAAATAACCGGTCTAATGCCGAGCAAATTACCAAATAATGCCGCCAAGCCGGAAACGCGTCCACTCTTGCCGAAAAATTTCAAATCATCAGCGTAGAAATATAAAGCGGTTTTAGGGATTTTTACTTCTGCCCATTTTTGAATTTCTTCAATAGTGGCTCCTTTTAAATACATTTCACCAATGCTCAAGCACAGATGATAGCTGCCGGCTGATATAAGTTTAGTATTAATCATCGTGATTTTTCTTTGAGGATATTTTTCATGTAATTCTTCCATCGCTAGACGCAAGGAATTAAAAGTGGCACTCATCTCCGTTGAGAAGTGCACGTACAAGATGTCGTTACCTTTAGCGAACTCTGGTTCAAAATAATCCATATATTCAACTGGTGAAAGAGCACTAGTTGAAGGGAGCGAATCTTTTCCTATATTTCTTAATTCGTCATAAAAAGTTTTGTAATCAAAAACATCAAAATCAACGTAAGGGTGAACTTCTTTGCCATGAATCGTATACGGCATAGAAATTAATTTATAACCGTATTTACTCGCTATTTCGGGGGTGATATCGCAATCTGTATCAGTGAACAAAGTATACATAAACAACAACCTCTGTAATTCATTATAGCAAATAAACTTTTGCACACTTAGTTATTTTTAATGACATTTTATTAAAGATGTTAAAGGGATAATAAAAGTCAAGGGAACAATAATAATTTGAACAAATAAAAAACGCACAAAACGTGCATTTTTTATTATCAAAATGATGAAAACTTATAAGCCTTTTTCTTCTAATAATGGGGAAGCAATATTAGCGTAACCTGCTAAGATGACTAAAATTGCAAAGGCGATTGGTTCAACGGCTAAATGAAAAGAGCTACTGCCGATTAAATCAGCATTAAAAGCTCTAAACAATATGCCGGTAAACAAGGTCATAATGGCGCCGAGAATAAGTAAGCCACCGGCAACAAATGATAATATTTTCGTTAAGTCTTTGCCGATCAATTCATCAATAAAAACAAAGGCTAAACCAGCGAGTCCTCCGATAATGATGAACAAATAG
>JAAZFO010000130.1 GCA_012511695.1 Erysipelotrichia bacterium
ATTATATCCAGTGATCCATTTTATCGCGGCGAAGTTGCCGCCCGTGAAAAAAGAGTCATCGCTTTTATAAAAAAAGAAAACCTCGTTCATTTATTACAAAACAATGAGGACTTTTTATTTTTATATTTAAAGGCGCAATCTGATTTTGGCAAGGCCCTTAACGCGCGCATCCAATTATTATCTTTTAATACCGCTGAAGAAAAACTACTTTATTACGCCAGTAAAAATAATAATGTTATCGAGTTTAAAAGTGTCACTGCCTTAGCAAAAGTCATCGGTGTACAAAGGGAAACTTTGTCCCGGCTATTAACGGCCTTAGTGGCCCGCCATATGATCAAAAAAGAAAAGGGCAAAATTACTGTTTTAAAGAAAAAAGGTTAATTTACCCATTAATGTCTTTAATTTTTAATAAGTTTTCATATAAAGCTAACCTAGTCAAAAGTCCGACACCACCGGGAACTGGGGTTTGGAGTTTAACTGGTAAATTTTTTAAGGCATCACCGACTAGGCCTTCTTCTGTCCGGTTAATACCAACATCAACGATAACTGCTTCTTTTTTATAGGTAAAACGATTATCTAAAAAAGCAGTCTTACCAATCGCGATGACAATTAACTCAGCATGAGCGATATAAAAAGCCATATCTTCTGGACTTGTTCTACTGTGTAAAACAGTCACATTCATATTTTCTTTTAAAAGTAATTTAGCCATCGGTTTTCCGACGATGTTACTCCGGCCAATAACGACAGCGTTTTTTCCTTCAAGTGGAATGTTTTTATGTTTGAGATAATTAAGAATTCCTTGAGGAGTGCAAGCGACCAAAGAAGAAAGTGGGTGGAAGCCATCGACATCTTTTTCAGGAGAAATCGCTAATTTAACGAGTTCTTCATCAATGCCTTTTGGTAAGGGCATTTGGACAATAAAACCATCATAAGCCGGATCATTATTTAATCGCGCGATCACTTTTAATAAGTCCGCTTGTGAAGTAGTGATATCAAGCTTAATTAACTCAGCCTTAATGCCTAATTGTTCAGCATCTTTAAGTTTCCCTTTAACGTAAGCGTTGCTGCCAGCGTCTTCATTTACTTGGACAATCGCAATGCTTGGTTTTTCCGTCAGGGAGGCCACTAAATTTTTAATCTCATCTTTTCTGTTTTGTACGTAGTCTTTAATCGTCATAATTTTTCATCAATAATTTGTTTGAGTTCTTTCCCGGTATACTGTCTTATTTTAATGCCGGCTAACTGTAGCAATTTCCGACTCGATTGGATGGAAATGGTATTTTCATATTTGTTATCCAAAAAGACAACTTCCTTAATGCCGACTTGAATGCAAGCTTTCGCGCATTCATTGCATGGGAAAAGAGTGACATACAACCGACACCCTTTTAAGGCGCTGCCATCCCGTGCATTTAAAATAGCGTTAAATTCCGCATGACAAACATACAAGTACTTAGAATCTAAATCAACACCCCTATTCCAGGACAACTTCTCTTCATCTAAACCCGTCGGCATCCCGTTATAACCAATGGAAACAACTTTATTATCATTGTCTACAATACAAGCGCCGACTTTAGTGTAGGGGTCTTTACTTCTTAAGGCGCTAAAAGAAGCGATTCCCATAAAATATTCGTCCCAAGAAATGTTGTCATATTTATTCATATCTCTTATTATATTGAAGTTTGACTTTAAGGCAACGAAATATTAATATATTAATATCTTATTTATGGCAATTGTCGGAATTGATACACTTTCTTTATTAGACTACGAAGACAAGGTCGCTTGTGTTATTTTTTTTAAGGCATGTAACTTTCGGTGTCCGTTTTGTCATAACGGAACTTCTGTTTTAGAAGCGATTGATTCCATTGATTTTCAAGAAGTCATCGATTCATTAAAAAAAAGGATTGGTTTAATAGATGCCGTCGTTTTTTCAGGAGGCGAACCAACCCTTGAACGAGACATAGTGAACAAAATTAAAAGGGTGAAAGATTTAGGTTTTTTGGTAAAGTTAGATACCAATGGAACAAAACCCGAAGTCATAGAAAAGCTATTAGATGAACAACTAGTCGACTATATAGCGATGGATATTAAAAATAGTCCGGCGCTATACGCTAAGACGAGTGGAGTGAACAGAGTTGATCTCGATAGTATTAAAAAAAGTATCGCTTTAATTATTAAACGCGCCCCTGATTATGAGTTTAGGACTACTCTAGTTAAAGAATTTCATGAATTGATGGATGTCGAACAATATCTCGCTTTAATTAAAGGGGCGAAAAAATTATATTTACAAAAGTTTGTTGATCGCGAGGAGTGCTTTCAAAAAGGCCTCCATGAAGTTGATATCCTAGAGGCCGAACGTTTAAAAGAAATTTTAAAAGATGTTATTCCACGAGTGGAATTACGGGGCTACTAATATTCGTATGCAAATACTTATCGACAAAGAAAGCAGCAACTGAGGCGTCACCAAAGGCACTAGCTAATTGGAAGACGTCTTTTTTTCTGGTGTCACCGATGGCGAATAAACCACCTAAAGATGTTTCCATATTTTCGTTAGTGATGATGAATCCATGCTCATCAGTTTTTACCAAGGCTTTGAATAAGTCGTTTTGCGGTACTTGACCAATGGCGACAAAAACATTATTAGTCGGATAGTCGTGAATAGTTAGGTCTTTAGTGTTTTCAAATCTTAAGCCCGCTAATTCGTCTTTCCCTAAATAAGCAATTAAATTCATGTTATGGGTGACGTGAATATTCGGAGTAACTCTTAAGCGTTCAATGAGAATTTGATCCGCAAAGAAGCGTTCAAATAAGGTAAAGACATAAACATTAGTGGAAGTCTTTGATAACATCAAAGCGTATTGTAAGGCCGTATTAGCATCACCGATTAAATAAGTATCTTCATCTTTAAAAAATGCTCCATCACACACCGCACAAAACGAAATACCTTTGCCGACAAATTCGTCTTCATTTGGCAAATTCATCTTGCGGTGCTTGACGCCGTTAGCTAAGATGACCGCTCGAGATTTATAAGCGCGGTATTGTGTCGTCACTTCAAAAAGGTTATCGATTTTTAAGACCCTTTTTACTTCTTCAAGTTCAAATTTTGCTCCAAGGTCGAGAATTTGTTCGAAGAGATTGTGAGAAAATTCTAAACCAGAAATGTCTTTAATGCCCGGAATATTTTCAACGCGCGGAGAATTGGCAATTTGGCCACCGAAGTTTTCTTTTTCTAAAATTAAGACTGAGTGACCCATTCTTAAGAGGTTAAGAGCGGCACTCATGCCGGCTGGGCCACCTCCAACGATAATGACATCAAACATAGTTAGTTCACTAAGCTTTCGATATAGCCTTTAATGTTCGAGGCGTTTTCATAAATTCCGGTTGTGCCGTCAACCATGGGAACGATGAGTGTTGGTGCTTTTTTAATGTTAAAAGATTTGGACATTTCAATATTTTCTTCGGCATCGATGACGGTATATTTGATACCAGCCTTATCTAAGAGCATTTTTGACATCGTGCAGTTTGGACATGTCTTAGTGGAAAACAATAAGATTTCAGCAACATCGGCAACTTCTTCTTTCTCTTCTTTGTTGCCGGCAACATTATTAATCTTCCGTGTCAATCTCGATTTACCTAGTTCGTATTCACGTCTATCTTCAAATTCTTTTAATTTGCCGTCATTCCAGTTTTGGACTGGGCGATAGTAACCGGTAATCCGTGAATAAACTTCTGTTGTTTTGCCACATTTTGGACAGAGAGGAATTTCACCATTTAAGTAACCATGATCGCGGCAAACACTATAAGTCGGTGACATGGTGTAATACGGAATATGGTAATTTTCAGCAATCTTTTTCACTAAATTCATACAAGATTTCCAACTCGGTAATTTTTGTCCGAGGAAACAGTGAAAGACTGTGCCAGAAGTGTAAAGAGTTTGCAAGCCGTCTTGGATATCAAGAGCTTTAAAGACATCTTCTGTGTAGCCGACTGGCAAGTTTGATGAGTTGGTGTAATAAGGAGTCTCTCCTTGTTCAGAAGCGACGATTATGTCTGGATAAATAGCTTTATCATGTTTTGCTAAACGATAAGAAGTAGATTCCGCTGGCGTGGCTTCTAAGTTGTATAAGTCACCATATAATTCTTGGAAATCAGAAAGTTTTTCGCGCATATGGTTTAGCACGTCTTTAGTGAACTGAACGCTTTTAGGATCGGTCATATCTTTTTTAATCCAGCGCGCATTTAAGCAAGCTTCATTCATGCCGACTAAACCGATAGTGGAAAAGTGGTTATTGAAATCGCCTAAATAGCGTTTGGTATACGGATATAAACCCGCATCCATCAAAGTAGTAATTGTGTTACGTTTGACTTTTAGCGACCTGGCTGAGATGGCTAGAGCGATGTCTAAACGACGATAAAAGTCTGCCTCATCAGTTGCTAAATATGCAATCCGCGGCATGTTTATAGTGACGACACCGATTGAACCAGTTGATTCGCCAGAACCGAAAAAGCCACCGGATTTCTTTCTTAACTCTCTTAAATCAAGTCTTAAACGACAACACATACTGCGAACATCGCTTGGTTCCATATCGCTATTAATATAGTTGGAGAAATAAGGAGTGCCGTATTTCGCGGTCATTTCAAATAATAATTTATTGTTTTCTGTTTCGCTCCAATCGAAAGTTTTAGTGATGGAGTAAGTCGGAATTGGATATTGGAAACCACGGCCATTAGCGTCGCCTTCAATCATGATTTCAATAAAAGCTTTGTTGACCATTTCCATTTCTTTTATGCAATCCTTGTATTTATATGGCATTTCTTTACCACCGACTAAACAGTTTAAATCCGCCATATCATCAGGTACAACCCAGTCGAGCGTAATATTAGTGAATGGAGCTTGTGTGCCCCAACGAGAAGGAGTGTTGACGCCATAAATGAAAGACTGAATGCACTGCTTAACGTCTCTATAGGTTAAATTATCCGCTTTAACAAAGGGAGCCAAATACGTGTCGAAGGAAGAGAAGGCTTGCGCCCCAGCCCATTCGTTTTGCATAATGCCTAAGAAGTTAACCATTTGATTACAAAGCGTACTTAAATGGGCGGCAGGTGAGGAAGTGATCTTACCAGTAACGCCACCTAAACCTTCTTGGATTAATTGCTTTAATGACCAACCAGCACAATAACCGGTTAACATCGATAAGTCGTGGATGTGAATATCGGCGTTTCTGTGAGCGTTAGCGATTTCATCATCATAGACTTCGCTCAACCAATAATTGGCGGTCACAGCGCCGCTATTAGATAAAATTAAGCCACCGACAGAATAAGTAACGGTGCTATTTTCTTTAACGCGCCAATCATTAATATTTAAGTAATTATTGACGACGTTTTTATAATTGAGATTTGTCTCTTTAATGTCACGCAATTTTTGATGTTGTTTACGGTAAATAATATAAGAACGCGCGACATCAACATAACCCGCTTGAATTAAAACAATTTCGACTGAGTCCTGCACGTCTTCGACGCCAACGACTTCGTTGACAATTTTTTTATTGAAGTCCGCGGTCACGCGTAAGGAGAGCATCTCGATAATATCGCTGTTATAAAACTTGTGTTCAGCCATAAATGCTTTTTCAATCGCATTTTCGATTTTGGTTATTACAAAATCTTCAATTGTTCCATCTCTTTTTCTAATTTTGAGCATAAAAATTCCTCCTTGAAGTTTGGCGTAAAATAAAATGTATCAGTGGTGATAGATCTCTTTTGCATCTATCGTTGTGGAAACCAATGATAAGAGCAAGTGTTTAAATCTTAAATGAAAAAGGGACAGAAAAAAAGAGAAAAAATGACAAATCTATACACTGTCTAGTTTTCTGCTTATTTCGCTTTGTTTTTGTTTGGCATTAAGCGTTGAAATTGCTCTTACTGATATTCTCACTTACCGCCATGCCAAAAATACTGTAGGCAATATCAGCCATCTCTTTTGCTTTTAGATCGAGATTGAGTTCTAACCACATCGATAAAACATTGGCGATCCCACCCGCTAAAAAAGCAGCTGCCAAGCGATTAAAAACTAAGTTACCAGTCCCAGATAAATTCCATCGCCCGGCCAAATAAGAACCATAACCAGTATACTTTTCCACTAATAGGTGTTCTTTGGCTGCGCGTTTTAAAAGGCGAATTTGACGGGCATACTTATGGACGTAATTGAAAGCTTCAAAAAGAAAAGTATAAACATCATTAACTTTCTTTTCGTTGATAATGTTCACAAATGTCTCAAAACGCTCATCGCAGTAGTTGATAAAAATATCTTCTTTATTATTAAAATACCGGTAAAAAGACATCCGCGAGACATTAGCTTTTTGGCAGATGTGTGTCACTGTAATATCTTTATAGGGATGTTTGAACATTAAACTATAGAGGGCAATGTTGATATATTCCTTTGTGTTATGCTTGTGAAAAGCCATAGTCATCACCTCGATTGATGTTACAAATGTAACACAGAAAAATAACCCTGTTCAATAAATAATTATAAAAATATAAAAATGATTTATATCAGTTATAAATATAACTTGTGCACTGCTCGGACAATCGGTAAAATAAAATCATGAAAATTATCAAGGAAAAGGTAGTTCTTTTTCTTGTGGTAACGCTATCTTTTTAAAAGGTTTGTTTGATTAAAGGTCGTCAAAACATTAACCGAAATACAATCTAAAGAAGTGAAAGGTAACTATGGAAAAGAAAAAGAAAAGAGTTAAAATTAGTCGCATCGAAAAAGAGATTGCTTTATACAATAAGTTCGGATGGCACCAAGTCGGCTCCGAAAAAGAGCGCCGAGACAAGACGGTTGTTTTAATTTTTGAAAGAGATAAAAAGAAAATTGGAAAAAGCTATCGGAAAGTCAAACGATTAGAAAAAGACTATGAAAAAATGAAAAAAGCGACAC
>JAAZFO010000131.1 GCA_012511695.1 Erysipelotrichia bacterium
CATAAATAAGAGTCATTAAATAAGTCGAGCATCTTTGAAAAGCGGTGAACGGAAAGATAAAATTCCAATAATTCTGGCGTCATCTCGTGATGATCATTTTTATTCACATCTTGAAGAGTAGTAATAAACGAAGAAATAGTCTTATAAGTATTGGGATAAAAAACACTGATGACATGATTACCTAAGTCTTCTGTTTCCAAATATTCACCAAACATTTTTCGCATCTTATTCATCGCTAACTTTAATTTACGCAATTTGCTATGGCGAATCGATTTACGGGCACTTAAAAAAGAACTATAAGTGAGCGAGGCTGAATACATGCTACGGCTGCGATCAACGAGATTGTGAGCTTCGTCAATTAAAGCGAGATGCATGGAAGTATTCCCATCAAAATAACGCCTCATATAAGAAATCGGATCGAACAAATAATTGTAATCACAAATAATCACATCCATAAATAACGATAAATCGAGGGAAAATTCAAAGGGGCATATTTGATAATCATTCGCAATTTGCGTAATCGTTTTATAGCCAAAGTCATCATAATTTAATAAGGCATACCGCAAAACATCTTGTATTTTATCGTAGTACTTATGCGCAAACGGGCATTCATCGGGATTACAAGCTTTGCCTTTGCTAAAACAAATTTTATCTTTAGCAGTGATGATGATGATGTTGATTTTTAGACCATGTTTTTTCATCAACTTTAACGCTTTGTGTGCTGCTTCTTTGCCACTATTTTTAGCGGTTAAATAAAATATTTTACTCTCGTGATCATCATTAATAGCTTTAATAAAAGGAAAAAGCGTGGAAATGGTTTTTCCAATACCTGTTGGAGCCTCCACAAATAACCGCCCTCCTTTTTTAGTAATCGCATAGGCATACTTAGATAATTCTCTTTGCCCAGCGCGATATTTCTTATAAGGGAAAGTTAACTTTTTTATCGTGGCATCTCTTAGTTTATTTTTCTGGACAATAATTTGATATAATTCTAAAAAATCATTTAGTAAATGGTGGATGTCTTTTTCTAAAGTTAAATAATCAAAGGTATAAGAGTCGATTAGTTGTTCTTTTTCTTTACCTTGTCTAATGTATGTCAATTTAACGTCGATGAAATCTAAACCATTAGCTTCAGCAAACATGTAGGCATAACACTTAGCTTGTCCTAAATGCCAAGAGAGATTTTGCTCGCGGAAAACTTTTAAATCCTCAACCGTGGTCTTAATCTCATCGACGACATATTGTCCACCACCGCGATGAATAATGCCGTCTGCTCTGCCTTCGAGCAATATATCCGTTCCGTCGATATGTGCATGAGTAGCTAGGCGAACTTCCGCTAAATAATTACGTTTTTGTTTAGCCTGGTAAATACCGTGTAGACGACTACCTTCGCTCATTGATGAACGATTAAAAACGCGATTGTCAATATCGCCCTTTCTTAATAAAAAATCTACTAACTGATGGACACTGAGCCTTAAAAAATTGTTCATCTATTTAAACTTCAGGCCGACAAGATGAGGATTACCATTGGCAAAAGCGCGATAATCCATTTTCTTTTTACCTTCCCTTTGTAACTGCGTGATGGCTAGTTGCCCACCTTTTAATTGCACAATAAAACCATGCTTATCTGCTTGAATAATCGTTCCGACTTCATCGGTCATCAGATGATTAGCAATTTCGGCTTTATATATTTTTATTTTTTGCTCATCCAACAATAAATAAGCACCCGGCTCTTCGCTTAAACCTCTGATCAAGCCCCAAATCTCTTCAACCGTTCTTTTTAAATCTATTTTTTCCTGTTCGCGACTAATCTTTGCACAAAAAGTCACTTGCCTACTATCTTGACTTTCACCTACTAGTTCACCAGCAATATATTTTGGTAAAAGCTCGATGATTAACTCCTTTGCAGCTGCTTGCATTTTAAGCGTTAAAGAGGTGGCGTTATCATCGTCCTCAATAATTATTTCTTTTTTTCCATACATCTCGCCAGCGTCCATAGCCTGAACCATTTTCATCAAAGTCACACCTGTAACTTTATCACCATTAAAAAGCGCGGCTTGAATTGGCGAAGCCCCACGATATTTTGGCAATAAAGAGCCGTGTAAATTTAATGAACCATACGGTGGAATATCTAACAAACCCTGTGGGACGATTTGCCCATAAGCAAAAGTGATGACTAAATCCACGTTCAGAGATGACATAAAGCTAAAATCATCGCGAATTTTTACTGGTTGAAAAACTGGAATATTATATCGTTCGGCGACTACTTTAGTCGGAACCTTTTCAATTCGCCCTTTGCGACCGACGGGACGATCTGGCTGGCATACTAAGCCAACGAAGTGATAGCCTTTTAAAATAAGAGCCTCAAAGACATAGGCACTCATTGGTGGCGTACCCATAAATAAAAGATTAATATTTTTTTGTTTCATATTTTTTATTATATAAAATGGCTATAGTTTAAGCACGGAATATCTTTGAAATGACTAATCGATATTTGTTATTATGAAACAATGGTAATCTTATTAGTCAGTGACTCGCACGGCGACACAGCAACGCTTAAGCGTTTAGTGGATATGTATCCAAAAATGGATATGTATTTGCATGCTGGAGACAGTGAGAGTGATGAGTATACACTGAAACCCTTTGTGTCAGTGCGTGGCAATTGTGATCGCTATCGCAATTTTAATGACTACCTCCTCATTCCCACTCCATACGGAAAGATGTATATACAGCATAAACCCCACTTCTCACACTCCATAATAAAAAAGGAAAATGTAAAAATCTGCATCCACGGCCACACACACATTCGCCGAAAAGAAAGCCTTAATGGCATCATGTACATTAATCCTGGCGCTATTAGTTATGCTCGAGATTGCTTTGAGGGTTCATACGTTATCTTGACGATTGACACCGAAACTATTCGCGTAAATTTTTATACTTTAAAATAAAAAATAATATTAATCACAGAAATACTTTTACC
>JAAZFO010000132.1 GCA_012511695.1 Erysipelotrichia bacterium
GGCAAGGCGTCTCAATATTTCCTTATTTCAATGGCTTAATGGTCACACTCATAATGGCGACTATCCTTGCTTTATTTAGCAATACTTTTACTTTGGTTTTTATCGCGATTTCTTTTTACTTCTCTTCTTTTTTACTCATCGACTTACTGGCGAGTAAAAAACCTTTAGTTTATGGCCTATTAATAACTGCAGTTATTGTTTCGTTTTTTACTTTCGTATTTTTATATAAAACGATCGCAGCGCCGTTTGGTTTTGTCTTGTTTGGGCTCTTCTCTTTTTCTATTGGTTTAGTAAGTTTTTTAAATAAGTATTTGCTAAACCCCGTATAACAACTAAAATTATAGTATGGTCGAATTATTGAAAAACTTTGGCAAAGGTATTTTGTACGTGATTGGCTTGCCCTTCTTTTTAGCGACATTAGTCTGCTTTGCGGTATATGGCTTCATCGCTTTTGTTTTGCAAGTGTTGGTATCAATTTTTCTTTTCTTTACTGGGAGAAAATTTTTTCCAGATTTACCAGAAGATAAAAAATTAAAAGCCCTAAAAGCGAGCAAACAAGCAGCGCTTATGAGCGCCCCCAATAAACCTGAGCCTCAGATGAACATCGGTGCATTAGACATCAAGTCTGGTAAAAAAAGATAATTTTGACCTCCCGTAACCAAAAGGTTATGTTGTTGTTTTAGTTAAATGGAGTATCTTATGAACCCTTATTTCCTCATCCGCTTATCTGAAAATGAAAAACGTGTATTGATCGGCATTTTGATCGCGGCTATTTTACTTTTTGTCTTAATCGGTCTTTTGGGTTCGCTGGTCATCAGAACGATGAAATATCAAGGGAAGAAGTGTGACGCTTTAGTCGCTGAAGTTGTCACTGCGCGTTTAATTAAAAGTCCCGCACAATTAAGAAAGTATGCCCGAAAGAAAAATATCCGTCATTTTATTAAACACGCCTGGTTGCCATTATTTTTTATCATTATCTGGGTCGGCTCTTTGCTCGTTCATAATTACATTAATGAAGACTGGTCATACAACCCCTTTAATCTCACTGATGGCTTTGGGACTTTACTTTATACTTGGGATTTTAATGCTCCTGATATGTATACGACTGTTTTTGGTTATACAATTATCGCTGACTGGCCGCCGATCGTTACCGAGCCGCACTTTGTAATGGAAGCTATTTATGCTTATGTCTTTGTCGTTTTTAGTTTGATTGGTGGTATTTGGTATTTAATCGTTTCTCAAGCTTATTTAGCAAGAACTATTAGGGCTAGGACATTATCAAAAAAACTCTTCGAAAAGAGTTTGGATAATATCGATCTCACTGAACCGATACCTCCTGTGACGTTATAAATTATTAAAAAGAAAATTAAAAAGATCCGTTTGGATCTTTTTTTATGAAGCCATCAATGTATTGACAATGCGCACCACTTCGTAAATTAACCAACCGAGCAAGGCTAAATCACACACTATTAAAAACCATAACAGTCGATTTTTCGCTCGATTCTTACGATTGTTTTTTTCAATTTGTTTAACTTCTTCAATCATCTTTGTTCCTAATATTTAATAGATTTAGACGTCCTTGGATATGGTAAGACGTCGCGGATGTTTTGCATACCAGTAATATACATGAGCAGCCGGTCAAAGCCAATCCCAAAACCAGCGTGTTTACAACAGCCATACCGCCTCGTGTTCAAATACCAATCTAATTCTTTGTCGTTGCCGAGGCCTTCCATCTTTTTAAGTAAAACATCATACCGTTCTTCTCGTTGAGACCCTCCGACTAATTCGCCAACAAAGGGGACGAGCAAATCACAAGCAGCAACGGTTTTACCATCAGCATTGTCTCTCATATAAAAAGCTTTGATTTCTTTTGGGTAGTCAGTAAGAAATAGTGGTCCTTTTACGACTTGTTCAGTTAAATAGCGTTCGTGTTCACTTTGTAAATCCATTCCCCAAAAGATATTATTATTGTCAAATTTTACCCCATTTTTAATAGCATCTTTTAAGATTTCAATTCCTTCTGTATAAGACATTTTTTTGAAATCACTATTAGCGACATGTTGTAATCTTTGAACTAAAGAGCGATCGATCATCGTGTTGAAGAAATTCATCTCTTCAGGACAAGTCGCCAGGATGTAATTAATACAAAACTTAATACAGTCTTCGATGACTTCCATATTGTCATTTAAATCCGCAAAAGCCATCTCTGGCTCGATCATCCAAAATTCAGAAGCATGGCGAACAGTATTAGAATGTTCCGCTCTAAAAGTTGGCCCAAACGTATAAACATTTTTAAAAGCTAGCGCAAATGGCTCAACATGCAGTTGACCAGTGACGGTTAAATTAACTCTTTGACCGTAAAATGAATGGGGATCTTTGGTGTCGCTCGTGACGACATCAAAAACATTTCCAGCCCCTTCGCCATCATTCGTCGTAATAATCGGGGTATGGACATGGATAAAGCCATGATTTTGAAAAAACTCATGAATCGCAAAAGAGAGGACGCTGCGCACCCGATAAACTGCTTGAAACGTATTGGCTCTTGGCCTGATGTGAGCAATCTCTCTAAGGAATTCAAAAGAGTGGCGCTTTTTTTGTAATGGGTAATCATCAGCGACATCACCTTCTAAAACACAACTAATGACATGGATTTCAAAAGGTTGTTTATTTTTTGGAGTTAGGACTAACTTGCCGACAACTCTAATAGCGGCACCTGTTTTTAGGGCTGATAAGACATCGTGGTTTTGGTTTTCAGCATCATAAACTAATTGGACACCTTTAAAAAAGGTACCATCGGTAAAATCGATGAAGCCGATTGACCCATTATCACGATTGGATTTTACCCACCCTTCGAGTTGTAATGAACCTAATGATTCCGTCTCTTTTAGTTCGCCATTTAAAACGATATCGTAGAGATCAAAGTTAGTTATTTTTATTATTTCCATAAAACACTCCTCTCAAATATTATAAAGACTTGGGCTTATAAAGCACTTGAATTTTAAAATTCATCCCAATTTTCAATAGTCCAGTTGCTATCAACTCCCAAATCCAAGTCCGCGAACACCTGACGTTTATAGAGATGTTCCGCTGCCTTAGCAATCATAGCGGCATTATCAGTACAACACCATAGCGGCGGAATAGAAATATGAACTCCTAATTTTTGAGCGACACTTTTCATCTCTTCTCTTAAATGCGAATTAGCGGATACTCCCCCGGCCAATATGACTTGTTTGACTTGAAACTCTTTAATAGCTTTGATCGTCCGTTGCACAACGACACTGACAGCTACTTCTTGAAAACTGCGGCACAAATCCGCAATTCTAAGCTTTTCTTCGCGCTGCTTGAGTTTGTGCACTAAGTTGATGACATTTGTTTTTAAGCCAGAAAATGACATGTCATACGTGTCTACGCCCATTAACGGCGTCGGCAAATCGTATGTCGGCTGTCCCTCTTTAGCGAGGCGATCAATCGGAACACCGCCTGGATAAGGTAAGCCGAGTACTCTAGCAACTTTATCGTAGCATTCACCGATCGCATCGTCTCTAGTCCGCCCAATAACAGTAAAATCAAAGTGGTCTTTCATGAGCACTAACTCACTATTACCGCCAGACACTACGACCGCTAAAAGGGGAAATTTTAAAGGGCTATGAAATTCATTCGCGTAAATATGGCCAGCTAAATGATGGACAGGAATCAACGGCTTTTGATAAAGCATGGCTAAGGTTTTTGCTGCTTGTAAGCCGACATGTAAAGCGCCGATTAAACCCGGACCTCTCGTGACAGCAAAAGCATCGATATCCTCGAGTTTAACGTCGCTTTTTTCAAGGGCTTCTACGAGAACTAAAGCAATGTTTTCACAATGTAGTCGTGAGGCGATTTCCGGCATAACTCCACCATATTTTTGGTGAAATTCCACTTGGGAATTAATGATATTAGCTAAAAGTTTGCCGTCACGTGTGATGGCAATACTCGTTTCGTCACAACTCGTTTCTATCGCTAATATTGTCGCCATATCATTTCACCTCTAAAGTCATATAGTAAGCATTTTCTCCATTGTCATAATAACGCCGTTTTATCGTTTCGATTTTAAA
>JAAZFO010000133.1 GCA_012511695.1 Erysipelotrichia bacterium
ACATAGACATTAAAAGAGACAGTACAATAATCTTGTCGAATGTCCTCTCTAGAATTAAAGAGAATTCAGTGGCAAAAAGTGACTTTGCTGATGAATGGGACTACGATACCAATAAGAAAAAAACTGATGAAGTAACAGCAAAATCAAACAAACCTTACTTTTGGATTTGTTCAAAATGCAATCATCATTGGAAGACAAAAATATATGTTCGAACAGTGATGGGGTGTGGGTGTCCCGAATGTAAGAAAGCCATTATTTCTAAAAAAACTATCGCTAATGCGGTTAAAAAAGCGGGATCTTTAAGAGAAACTAATCCGAAACTCGCCATGGAGTTTCACCCAACACAAAATGGCGATTTAACTCCTGATAATATAACGGCAAATCATAATGGTGATATTGTTTGGAAGTGTTTGTTTTGTGGGTTTGAATGGCCTGCTAGCCCATCATCTAGGAACCAAGGTGCTGGTTGTCCACATTGCAGTGGGCGAGTACCAATGCCTGGAATAGATGATTTATTGACTGTGAATCCAGAATTATGCAAAGAATGGGACTATTCAAAGAATAAACTTTTGCCATCGCAAGTACTGCCAGGTAGTGGTGAATATGTATGGTGGAAGTGTTCTTCATGTGGGCATGGATGGGAAACTCAGGTCAAGGTTAGAGGAATAATGAACTGTGGATGCCCAAAATGTGGACACATTAAAAGCGGGAAAGCAAGTAGAAAGAAAATTAGAAATATAGAAACAGGCATAGTCTATGATAGTGTTTCTATTGCAGGAGATACGCTTGGGATATCTAGAACCAGCATTACTAATTGCTTGACGGGCAGAAGCAAAACCGCAGGTAGATATCACTGGGAATACGTTGATTAATAAGTGGTGTACCCATAGCTAAATTTAGGTGGGAAATGGGATTTAATCGCTGAAAGGTACCTAAAACAGTCGAAAAAGTGGTGGGAAACGCCATTTTAGGTGGGAATGATGTAACTTCAAAAACATCAGTATTTACTCACGGAGTCAAATAGACAAACTATTGAATAATCAGCGTTTGCAAAATCGGTGCTTTACATTGAAAAATGATAGATAACATCTAACTTTGTTAAATTGTTATTACAAAAAATGACCGCGATTAAGAAGCCAGTATAAGAGGGATGAAATCGATACAATGCTTGCGTTTGTGACTAGAATCCCAAACAAAAAGTAGCGTATACAGTCCCGAACGCTGCACCTTCACGAAATTATTGGTTTGATATCAAGTTATCAAACCTTTTGTTTTAAAAATCAATTTTTAAAAGTATAATTGGTCTTATATTAAAGGAATGTAAAAACATGCGCATTGATGAAGAATATTTCAAAGTTGAAAACACGCTAAGTAAAAATAGCGTTGATGATGTTTTGATGCCTGACGAAATGGTTTTGCAAAGATTAAAACCAAATAGAAAAGTATTATTACTTGAGTCTATATTTAAAGGCTTACCCATTGTTTTAATATGGGTAATTTTCGATTCTATTTTTATTGTTGCAATGATATTTGCGGGGGCGTTTGAACAAGACCCTTGGCTTATAGCTATTATTGTTCCGTTTTTTGCTCTGCACCTTATGCCACTTTGGATTTATATTGCTGGCATCGTTAGGGCTTTAGCCGGATATAAAAACATTGAATATGCTTTCACTGATCGTAGAATAATAATACGCAGTGGTTTGATTGGAATAGATTTTAAAACTATTTTTTATTCTGATGTTGAAGGCATCAACGTTAAAGTCGGTGTCTTTGATAAAATGTTTAAAGTCGGCGATATTTATATAAAAGCCCACGACCAAAGTGCAGTCTTGGACAACATTGAAAAACCTTATTTTTTCTTAAGCAAATTACAGCAAATCACTCTAGATATTAAAACAGATATTCAATATCCAAACGGATTAAGGCCTAAGGATAATCCAGGTTACAAAACAAAATATAAAGGTGAGGATAATTATTAAGATATTTTAATCAGCGATGAAAATAGCTGATTTTTTATAAAAAACTCTTATCAAATGTTATAATGTCAATAGGCATACGTTCATGAGAAAAATATTTGCTTTTTCATTAGTTTCTTTAATGGTTTTTTCGGCCTGTAGCGACAAAGTTAGACCGATTTATGCAGCGCATCAAATCAATGAGCCAAATAAGATTTTTAATAGTGCTACAAACGTGTTAAATCCGGATTATGTAAGGTCGGTAACTACGTTTGCAAATAATTTTTATCAATTGATAAATGATGATAATAAGGTATTTTCTCCTCTTTCTATTGCTGCGTGCTTTTCAATGCTTTATGAAGGTGCACAAGAATCAAGTAAAGAAGAACTTGCGACATTGCTTGGTTATGAAGAGCATTTTAATCACCAGACAGAAATTAAAAACATGCTCTTGAACAATGCAATCAAAACCACTAAGCCAGAAGTTATACTTGATATTGCCCAGTCCTTTTGGGTTGATGAACTATTTAAGAATGAGTTAAATCAAGACTTTGTAGATATATTAACTGATTATTATTTCGCCGAGGCTTTTCAAGGTTTATTAAATAGTGACAAAATGCATGAAGCTCTTGCTCAATATATTAATAGTAAAACCAACCATTTCTTTGACTTAAATAGTGAGGATTTCAAAGACTTCGCTGGAGTGTTGTGGTTACTTAATACTATCTACTTAAAAGCTCCTTGGGTTGACCAATTCCCAGTTAGAAGTAATTATGAAGGCTCATTTACAAATCTTGATAAATCAACTAACAATGTAACCTTTATGACCAACGCAAAAGAAGGGTACTACTATGTTGGTGATGAATACCTCATTTCTTCCTATGCATTAGAGGGAGGATTCAAATTTAATATTTTGTTACCTAATAGTAATAGCAATTTTCAGGCCGTTTTAGCTAATCTAGATAATGTATTTAACTTGTTAGACTTCCCAAAAAATAGTATTTCAAAAACCAAAGCCTATATTACATATAAGGTTCCTAAATTTAATACAACTAGTGTATATGACCTAAAGGAACAATTTGCTGACTTGGGGGTGGAAAAGGTTTTTAACCCGAACGAAACTAATTTAAAAGACATTTGCATAAATAAGGATGTGAAAAATTTATATGTCGAAAGAGCCACACATCAAGCGGGTATCGAGTTTGATAACCAAGGAATAAGAGCAGCGGCCTACACTATCATTGACATAGATCCTACTTCTATACAACGAGCAGAAGAAGATCTTAATTTCCATGTGAATCGTCCTTTTGCTTATACGATTTCAGATCGCGATGGTTTGCCACTTTTTATGGGCGTAGTCACTAACATTGACTAAGTAATAATTTTTTCTTTTTCACCTATTAATCTTTCTTGGCTATTAAAAAAAATATTTTTTTATTTATCTCATGGAAATACGCGTAACTATTTTTTATAATATGTTATAATTTTTGAAATTATGGATGATGCAAAATTAGAAAAACAAGTTCAGAAAAAAGAGATTGATCAAAACCTAGAAAAACCAACTAGTAAAAATTCGGGAATCAAATATATTCTCAATATTTCCTTTGTTTTAATCGCCACTGGGTTATCGATCTTTTTTGCTTTGAAAGATGACGCTCCTGAAATTGCCCGCTATCTCGTTGGCGCCAATGTATGGAGTTTGTTAGTCGTTGTCCTTATCATGGTGGCTTGCGCTCTTTTAAGAAGTTTCATTCTTTACTGCTTTGCCCATCTTTTTACGAGGAAGTATCGTTTCCATCAGGCATTAGCGGTTGATCAAATAGGGGTC
>JAAZFO010000134.1 GCA_012511695.1 Erysipelotrichia bacterium
GAACTATCCACACCTTACAAGGTTCAGAAAAGAGTGTAATTATTATGTCCGCGGCTCTATCTATTAAAACAGGCAAAAAAACGATGGATTGGATCAACAATAATCACGAGTTAATCAATGTTGCGGTCACAAGGGCGAAAGAAAAGTTTATTTTTGTCGGCGATAAAGAAGCGATTGATAAATTGAGCGGCGAACAAAGCGATATTAAAATTCTTTCAGACTATGTCCATAGTAAGGGTGAAGTTGTCGTGCCGAAAAGCGAGGCGGTTATTGTCTACGATTTTTCAAACGATTCGAAAAATGAAAAAGACTTTTTTGAGACCGTGCAACCATATTTCAATCGCCGAGGCAGTAAATTTAAAGTCGAACGCAATGTCCCCTTAAAACAAGCCATAAAAGGCATCAAAAAAGAAGACCTCTTTCTCTTTGGAAGAAAAGAGTTTGATGTCATTGTAAAAGTTTTAGTGAGAAGTCGCTTAAGAAGAGCGTTTTATCGCACAATTGTGGCTTTTGAAATCGATGGAGGAGAACATATCGGTAGTCAAAAAGCCGCTTCGTTAGATCGGCAAAAAGAAGAGGTCTGTCGTCTTTACGGCATTAAATTAATCCGCATTCCAAATAGTGCGGTTAAAGATTATGTGGCAATTATAAGCTTGTTTGAAACTGCCACTAGAGGTTTAAAAGATTTTGATAAAGTTTATTCGCAAATGAGTCTCTTTGGCGAAGATTAAAAGCTATTTATGCGCAGGGATTAATTATCCTTCTAGTAGAAGCAAAGACAAAACATCCGCACTAGTGTATATTGATTAATATGAGCAAAGCGTCGTCCTTATTTAGGACTAAAAAGAAAAATATTTATCATTTGAATGATGAAGCATTTTTTTTGGCAATGAAGGAAGACTGTCAATTTCATTATCGCCATAATGCGCAGTATAAAAATTTACTTGATAATCTCGGTTTTAAGCCGAGTAGTCTAACTGCTTTTGCGGATTTAAAAAACATTCTCCCGATCCCGACACTTTATTTTAAACACCATGACTTACTTTCTTTAAAAAAGAAGCGTTATCTTATAAAGGCCACATCTAGTGGAACGACGGGAAAAAATGTTTCGAAAGTCGGTTTAACTATTTCTGATGTCTACCGCGGCTGGAAGATGGTTAAAAATGTTTTTTCTTATCACCGTTTGTGGTCATTTAAGTTCCATAGATATATGATTTTTGGCTATCAACCACATCGGAAAAACAAACGCGCTATTGCCAAAACTGCACACGGTTTCACTTTTCTTTCGCCAGCGATTAGTAAAGATTATGTGTTGCGCCGGACAAAAGACGGCTATCAAATCGACTTGGATCACTTCGAACAAAAATTAATTGCCTATGCCAAAGGAAAGATTCCGATTAGAACATTAGGCTTTCCTGCTTATACTTATATGCTGCTAAAACAAATGCAAGCAAAGGGCATTAAACTAAAACTCCCAAAAGGCTCAATTATTACGATCGGTGGGGGTTGGAAATCATTTTATAAGGAAAGAGTGGATAAAGAGCAATTTTACGCTCTTGTTTACGAGGTGTTAGGGGTTGATGATCAACATATTTATGAATTTTTTGGCGCCGTTGAACACCCCATTCTTTATACTGACTGCCGTTATCACCATTTCCACATTCCGAACTATGCACGGGTGATTATCCGTGATGCAGAAACATTCAAACCCGTTAAACCTGGAGAAGTCGGCTTAGTTAATTTATTAACGCCGCTATGCAAAGGGACACCGATTGTTTCGGTGATGACTGATGATTTAGGAATATTACATTCAAAAAGGTGTCCGTGCGGTGCGCCCTCTAGTTATTTAGAAATTTTAGGCAGAAGTGGAGTTGAAGATATTAAAACTTGCGCTGCCGGTGCTGAAGAACTATTAAAAGGACGTTAAAAATGATTTTATACAGAGGTGAAATATATAGTAACGAGCAACAAGACAAATTATTGGCTTCTTTAAGAGATGACATGTATTTAACCTTAAAGGAAAATGATAGACCGACAATCGCGATGATCATCGAGGCCTGTGATCGTCTTTATAAACGGGTTATTAATCATGAATTCGATCAAGTGGTTTTGCCTTTGCTCGCTAGTTTTAATATGCCTTTTTCTACACTCGAAAGATATGCCCGGTATTTTTCAAAAGAGGAATTATTAAAAAAAGTGGAAATTGAGTTAGGGGAACTCAGCGGTGGTGAATTGAAATTAGACAATCATAATGTTCGCTTTATTGAACCGCTCGGCATCTTGTTTCACATCGCAGCGGGCAATGTCGACTTACTGCCAGCTTATAGTGTGATTGAAGGCTTACTAGTCGGCAATATCAATATCTTAAAATTACCGACTGGTGATAGTGGTTTATCAATCGTCTTACTCAATGAGTTAATCAAAGAAGAACCAAAGCTTAAGCAATACATTTATGTTTTTGACGTCCCGAGTACCGAAATAAAGTCTATTCGCACCCTAGCTTCTTATGCTGACGCCATCGTGGTTTGGGGTGGAGACGAAGTCCAAAAAGCTGTCCGTCAATTCGCGGATATCAATTCAACTATTATTGATTGGGGCCATAAAATTTCTTTTAGCTATGTCGATATGAATGTTAAAGATGAGGAATTAGAAGCCCTCTGTTTTTCGGTTTGTTTAAGTAATCAAATCTTCTGTTCATCAAGCCAAGGCCTTTATGTCAACACCGATAAGATTGAAGATTTACACGTGTTAGCAAAAAGATTGCTACCAATATTTGTCAGGGTTAGTAAAAAGACTAATACTTTGCCTCTGACGATGAAAGCTAAAAATGCTTTATTACTTTACAATGAAAAATTAAAGGGCAACCAAGCAAATATTTATGACCGAGGTGGTGTCTCAATC
>JAAZFO010000135.1 GCA_012511695.1 Erysipelotrichia bacterium
GACCAATGGTACCGATATTGACATGTTCCTTACTTCTGTCAAAGTGTTTTTTTGCCATAAAATAGAAATCTCCTTTCTTCGTTAATATAGGTTTGTAACGAACTCATAATATAGCATTGCAAAGTTTTGTGCAATATCATTTGATATTACACGAATTTTTTAACGGGTAAGCATCCCCATTTTTTTCAAAATTTCATCTGGACGTACTTTGGCGTCTCACCGTAGTGGTCGAATTGCATCACATAGTTGCCACGACCTTGGGTCATACTCCTTAAGTCAGTCACATAGCCAAACATTTCACTAAGCGGTACTTCCGCTTCGATATTTTTGGCATTCGCTCTTTGGCTTTCACCAGTCATGTGTCCTCTGCGCCGAGCGATGTCACCGACGACATCACCATAGTATTGTTCCGGCACCATCACTTCGATTTTCATAATCGGTTCAAGGATGACTGGTTGACATTTTCTGGCCGCTTCTTTTAACGCCATGCTCGCAGCGATTTTATAGGCGGATTCACTACTATCGACATCGTGATAACTACCGTCGAATAGAGTCGCTTTGATATCGACAACTGGGAAACCGGCTAACATGCCGCGGTTAAGAGCGTCTTTTAAGCCATCATTAGTTGGCTTGATATATTCTCTTGGCACTGTACCGCCGACAACTGCGTTGACAAACTCAAACCCTTTACCAGGATTTGGTTCAAAACGGATCATGACGTGTCCATATTGGCCACGGCCACCACTTTGCCTGATGTATTTGCCTTCACATTCTGCGTCCAACTTAATCGTTTCGCGGTACTCGACTTGTGGAGCGCCGACATTGACTTTGACGCCGAATTCCCTTTTCATTCTATCGACTAAAATATCGAGATGTAATTCACCGACGCCAGCGATAATTGTTTGCCCTGTTTCAGGATTTATTCGCACTTTAAAGGTCGGATCTTCTTCTGCTAATTTTTGTAGGGCAACGCCCATTTTTTCCTGATCGGCTTTCGTTTTTGGTTCAACCGCCTGCTCGATCACAGGTTCTGGAAATTCCATCTTCTCTAAAACAACCATGTTTTTTTCTTCACATAGTGTGTCACCAGTAACAGTATTTTTTAAACCGACAACCGCGCCGATGTCACCGGCGTAAAGTTCTGCAACTTCTTGGCGGTGATTAGAATGCATGAGTACGACGCGACCGATTCTTTCCTTCACCCCTTTAGAGGAGTTATAGACATAAGAACCGGCTTTTAGAATACCGCTATAAACACGGACATAAGATAGGCGGCCGATAAATGGATCAGTCGCAATCTTAAAGGCGAGTGCAGCGAGTGGTACATCATCACTTGCTTCACAAGTAATATGATTACCTTTACTATCTTCCCCTGTGGCGGGAGGGACATCTAAAGGACTCGGTAAATAATCAATGACGCCATCCAATAAAGGTTGAACGTTTTTATTTTTATAAGCTGAACCGCAAAATACCGGATGGAATTCACCGGTTAAAACGGCTTTACGAATGGCATTTTTAGTCTGGGCAACTGTCGGTTCTTTGCCTTCGAGGAAAAGCATAAGAATTTCTTCATCAAAGTTTGACAAAACTTCAAGAAATCGCATCCGTAATTCTAAAACCTTTTCTTGATATTGTTCAGGAATTGGTACTTCATGGGCTTCTTCGTGCATGTCAGAAACATATTCAAAGGCCTTTTGGGTGACGAGATCAATGTAACCCTTTAAAGCGGACTCAATACCGATCGGATATTGAACTGCTTCAGCGCTAGCCCCTAAACGGTCTTTCAGTGAATGAATACACATTTCAAAGTCAGCACCAATGGCGTCCAATTTATTAACAAAAACAATCCGTGGTACGCCATATTTTGATCCTTGGCGCCACACAGTTTCAGTTTGTGGCTCCACCCCGTTTTTACCATCAAGAACAGTAATTGCCCCATCTAAAACACGTAACGATCTCTCAACTTCGACCGTAAAGTCAACGTGTCCGGGAGTATCAATAATATTGATGCGGTTACCTTTCCATGTCGCAGTTGTAGCTGCGGAAGTAATCGTAATCCCTCTTTCTTGTTCTTGGGCCATCCAATCCATCGTCGCACTGCCATCATGAGTTTCGCCAGTTTTATGGATTTTACCAGTAAAATAAAGAATTCTTTCGGTGATAGTCGTCTTGCCTGCATCGATATGGGCCATAATGCCGATATTGCGTGTATGTGCTAGATCATATTCGCGTGACATAGTCAAAATACTCCCAAACTACCAACGGTAATGTGAATAAGCCTTATTAGCTTCAGCCATTTTGTGGATATCTTCTCTTCTTTTTACGGAAGCACCGGTGCCGTTAGCGGCATCGATGATTTCATTAGCCAAACGGTCGACCATTTTCTTTTCGTTTCTTAAGCGGGAATAGTTAACTAACCATCTTAAGCCGAGAGTGACTTTTCTTTCGGTAGTGACGTCGGTTGGGACCGGGAAATTAGACCCGCCGACACGACGCATTTTTAATTCGACTTCAGGCATGATGTTGTTGATGGCGGTGGCAAAGACGTCCATTGCGGGTTTGCCAGTTTTATCTTCGATTTTCTTAAAAGCACCATAAAGAATGTTTTGGGCGGTACCTTTTTTACCATCGAGCATTATTTTATTAATTAAACGTGTGACCAGTTTAGAGTTATAAAGTGGATCTGGTAAGACATCACGTTTGATTGCTTTTCCTTTACGCATATATACTTCTTACCTCCTTCTTATTCTTCTTTTGGTTTTTTGGTTCCATATAAACTACGACCTTGGCGACGGCTTTCAATGCCGGCACAGTCTAAGGCTCCTCTGACGATGTGATAACGCACACCTGGTAAGTCGTTCACCCGACCACCTCTGGTGATGACGGTACTGTCCTCTTGTAAATTGTGTCCTTCGCCCCCGATATAGGCAGTAACTTCATGGCCATTACTTAATTTGACACGGGCATATTTTCTTAAAGCGGAGTTTGGTTTTTTTGGCGTCATCGTCCCGACACGGGTACAAACGCCGCGCTTTTGAGAAGCTGCTTGTGAGACTTCTTTTTTCTTCAAAGAGTTCCATCTCAGTCCAAGGGCAGGGGCTTTTGATTTATAAACCTTTCTTTTTCGACCTTGACGAACTAATTGGTTAATTGTTGGCATAGTTGCTCCTTTCAGTTAAAATTTTGATTATTGTGCGCTCCACAGCACCTGGTGTATCGAAACCACCCCGTTAAAAACGACCACGAACGGTCATGCTGTAATATTCACACGCTCATATATATTATATAAGCCAAGAAATAATGGCAAGCAGAAAATTATTTTTTCTTTTTTTCTCCTATGTCAAGTATACTTTTTTGACTATTTTTTCTTAATATTTTTAGGCTAAACTCCAAAATAAAGACTTTTTAAGTCAAGACATGAAAAGACTATTTTTTCACTAGTCTCTATTTAAAATATTCACTTGAATTATTTAGGAGATTTAAGATAGGTAATGACATCATTGACGGTTATGAAATTCATCGGTTCGTCAAAGGTGACATTAAATTCATCTTCAATAGCCATAGCGAACATCATAATTCCTAAAGAGTCAAAATGTAAGTCATCAATTAAGCGTGTTTCCAGAGTGACATTTTCCAAATTGAGGTCGGGGTCGACATCGCGAATTATTTTTTTTAACCTTGCTATCATCGTAACTATTCCTTTATGATTTTTGCCATTTTCTCTTCTTAAACGAGAAACTTATTTACGCGCTTTTAGACTTGCGTTAAATCCAAAAACGCAGCAATGATAATTTTGTCTTGTTCTAGACAAAAATTATTTGATATTTGGTATTATACCACACCTTTATAATCTTGCGATAAAAAGGCCATGAGTTAGTTGACTATTTATGACATTTGTTTACTTTTAAATAGCTTGCAAAACAAAAGAGTCTCGTGAGACTCTAATGTTAATTTTATCGCGAAAGTTTATTATTCCACTTCATCGAGGACACGAATTTTTTCTCTGATTTCTTTGACTTTTCTTTCGTGTTCTTCAATGTAGCGATCACTGACTTCACGCAACGTCTTTTCGACACTGAAGTTTTGACTGATCTTTTCGTTTTCTTCTTCGCTCAACAAGCCGCGACCAGCGGGAATTAAATGACCGGTGATGACATTTTCTTTCAAGCCATGTAAGTAGTCAATTTTACCTTTAATAGCCGCATCTGTTAAAACGCGTGTCGTCTCTTGGAAAGAAGCCGCCGAAAGGAATGATTCTGTCTCAAGCGCCGACTTAGTAATCCCTAAAATTAAGGGCACGGCTTTCGCTGGGTTTGCACCCATTAAAGCTTTAACGTTTTTCTCCGTAAAGATATTTTTGTCAACGCGAGTGCCGACGATCATATCAGTGTCACCGGCTTCAGTGACGAGAACTTTTCTGAGCATTTGTCTGACGATGACTTCGATGTGTTTATCAGAAATACCGATTGATTGCGCGCTATATACTTTTTGAATTTCTTTTAAGATATATTTTTGCACAGCGCGGACATCGGCCACTTCGAGTAATTTCTTTGGAGAAATCGCCCCATCGGTTAATTGGTCACCATTGTGAACAAGGTCACCTTTTTTAACGCGTAAGCGAGCACCGAAAATTGTGGTATATGTTTTTTCTTCTGTATCATTTTTAACCGTGATATCATAGCAGCCATTTTTTTCTTCAATTTTGATGATTTTGCCAGGAATTTCCGAAATTAAGGCTTCGCCTTTTGGTGTCCGAGCTTCAAATAATTCTTGCACACGGGGGAGACCTAAAGTGATATCTCTACCCGCGACACCACCAGTGTGGAAAGTTCTCATCGTTAACTGAGTGCCGGGCTCACCGATGGATTGGGCCGCCATAATACCAACTGCTTCACCGACTTCGACCTTACGGCCAGTGGCGAGGTTGCGCCCATAACAACGGACACAAACACCTTCTTTAGTTTCACAGACGAATAAATTACGTATCACGACCGATTTAATGCCGGCTTCAATGATAAGCTTAACTTGTATTTCGTCAATCATGGTATTCGCCGGAACGATGATTTCACCAGCTTGAGCATGTCCTTCAGGATAAATGACATTATCCAAGACATAACGACCGACTAAACGATCTTCGAGTTTGACAACGATAGCGTTGGTCGATTCATCTCTGATTTCAAAAATTTCAAATCCGTGATCGGTTCCGCAATCTTCTTCGCGGACGATGACATCTTGAGAAACGTCAACTAGACGTCTGGTTAAATAACCAGAGTCAGCAGTTTTAAGCGCCGTATCAGCACCACCTTTACGGGCACCGTGCGTCGCGATAAAGAATTCGGAAACAGTCATCCCTTCACGGAAAGATGATTTAACCGGGAGTTCAATCGTACTGCCAGAAGTAGAGCCCATTAAGCCCCGCATACCCGCTAATTGGAGAATATTGGAAATATTTCCACGGGCTCCGGAATCAGACATCATGAACAGTGGGTTACGGATGTCTTTATTGAATTGACCTTCAAGTTTATCTTGGACTTGTTGTTTAACATTTTCCCACACTCCGATAACTTGTTTATGTCTTTCCTCATTCGTTAACATCCCCATTTCATACATCTCTTTAAGATTGGAAACTTTCGCGTCTCCACCTTTAAGGATGTCTTCTTTACCTTTAACGACATGAATATCGCTTAACGAAATTGTTAAACCTGCGACCGTAGAATAATGGAAACCTTGATCTTTAATCTTATCCAAGACCGCAGCGGTTTTTGGAATGCCGAGCCGGTCATAACGTTGGAAGACTTCATTAATAATTAAACTGAGGTCTCTTTTCTTGAATGGTTTTAAAACGGGACGGGTGGCGAATAACTCTTTAATATTCGTACCGCGTGGCGCGAAGTATTTGACGATCACCTCAGGATCACCGCTGAGCGCAGCAGAACTGACTTCGTTTAAATATGGAAAATCACTCGGGAAAATAAGATTGAAAATCACTTTACCAACTGAAGTTAATAAGTAATTTCTATTTTCTTCTTCGGTGAAATCTTTTTTCATCATCGCTTTACCGATTAAGGCAATCCGATTGTGTAGATGAATTTGTTTGGTTTGATACGCTCTTAAGACATCATCGACATCTTTAAAAACTTTACCTTCACTCGCAGCGTATAGTTCATATCTTTCCGCTTCTTCAAGGTCATTACGTTTTTTTAACTCTTGGGCTTTAGATAAAAACTCTTCTTTAGTATTTTCTAATGTTAAGTAGTAATTACCGATGACCATATCTTGCGATGGAGTCACAATTGGTTTGCCATCTTTTGGCCCGAGAATGTTATTACTGGCTAACATCAAATGGAGAGCTTCTTCTTGCGCTAATTTGGATAACGGAACGTGAACGGCCATTTGGTCACCATCAAAGTCGGCATTAAAACCAGTGCAGACGAGCGGGTGCAGACGAATAGCACGACCATCGACTAATATCGGTTGGAAAGCTTGAATGCCGAGCCTATGTAAGGTTGGCGCCCGGTTTAATAAAACTGGGTGCTTGGAGATGATTTCTTCGATAATATCAAAGACGACATCATCATAGCGATCAATAATTTTATCCGTTTGTTTATGGGCATTAGCGATGCCGCGTTTGAGTAATTCCGAAGAGATAAATGGTCTTAATAATTGGATAGCCATTTCTCTTGGTAAACCGCATTGGTGCATCTTTAAAGATGGACCGACCGCAATAACGGAACGACCTGAATAGTCGACACGTTTACCTAATAAGTTTTGTCTAAAGCGTCCTTGTTTACCTTTAAGAGCACTACTCAAACTCTTCAAAGGACGGCCCCCAGGACCTTGAACAGCTTTACTGCGACGGCCGTTGTCAATCAAAGCGTCGACCGCTTCTTGCAACATCCGTTTTTCGTTCATCAAAATGACCTGCGGTGAATTCATCTCAATCAATTTCTTCAACCGGTTGTTGCGGGAAATAACCCGACGATACAAATCATTTAAGTCAGAAGTGGCAAAACGGCCACCATCAAGGGCGAGCATCGGTCTTAAATCCGGTGAGATGACTGGAATAACATTTAAGATCATCCATTCGGGTTTGTTGTCCGAATTACGGAAAGCTTCGATGACTTCAAGTCGCCTAGTTAATTTTTGACGAGAGCTAGCTCTGGTTTCCTTTAGTTTTTCATTGATGGCTTTCGCCTCTTCGTCCAAATCAATTTCTTGAAGCAGACGTTCAATCGCAGCGGCGCCTTCGGAAAATTCAGCACCGGTATATTTATTAATAAATCTAGCGACGGTTTGGAAGTCAAAGACTTCAGCGCGATTTTCCATTCTAGCGATGATTTCTTCGCTTCTTTGGTAATCGTCACTCCCTTCTTGCAAGCCCCATTTCGCGGCGTTTTCTTGTATTTCTTTAATCACAGGAATAAAGACTTCACGGCCATTGCGTTCGTTAATAACTTCACGGTATTGGAGCTTCTTTGATTCGCCCACTTTCAAACAGATGTGCGCAGCGAAATACGTCACCTCTTCAAATTGTTTCGGAGAGATATTTAAAATAAGGCCGATTCGACTTGGAATACCTTTTAAATACCAGATATGGGAACATGGGCTCGCTAATTCGAGATGGCCCATTCTCTCCCTTCTTACTTCTTTGGTAGTAACTTCAACACCACATTTTTCACAAACGACACCGGCGAATCTAATTTTCTTATATTTGCCACAGTGACATTCGTAATCTTTGCTCGGTCCAAAGATTTTTTCGCAGTACAAACCTTGCATTTCTGGTTTTTGACTACGATAGTTGATAGTTTCGGGTTTTAAAACCTCGCCATGACTCCAACTGCGAATATTTTCAGGAGAGGCTAAACCGACTTTAATTGCTGCTAATCTTTTAACATCAAACATAATCTTTGTCCTCCTTAATTACTGAATTTCTCATCGACATTACGATAACTCATGCCGATAGCTTCTTGTTCGACGACGCCTTCACTCGGCGTATAGCCATCACCAATTATGTTACGAATGTTAGAGTTAACTCTTCTTTCTTCTCTTTGTGCTTCTTTTGCAAGGGCATCCATATCAATCGTATGTCCCTCTTGATCAAACAAGGTGACATTCATTGCCAGAGCTTGCATTTCTTTAACCAATACCTTAAAGGCTTCTGGAATACCTGGTTTTGGTAATGGTAACCCTTTGATAATCGCTTCATAAGTTTTTCTTCTGCCGACGCGATCATCAGATTTAATAGTGATGATTTCTTGTAAGATATGGGCGGCACCGTAGGCTTCCAGCGCCCACACTTCCATTTCCCCAAATCTTTGACCACCGTTTTGAGCTTTGCCCCCCAAAGGTTGCTGGGTGACTAAGCTATATGGACCAGTCGCTCGCGCATGGAGTTTATCATCAACCATGTGCACGAGTTTAATCATATACATCGAGCCAACAGTAATTCTTTCATCAAATCTTTCCCCGGTCGTCCCATCGAAAAGAATAGTTTTACCGGTTTGATCCATTTTGGCTCTTTCCATCATCTCGAGAATTTCATCATTCGTAATGCCATCAAAAACAGGAGAGGCGATTTTGTAGCCCAACTCTTTTAAGGCATAGCCTAAGTGCATTTCAAGAATTTGCCCGATATTCATCCGCGAAGGAACGCCTAGTGGGTTGAGCATGATGTCCACTGGGGTACCATCTGGAAGGAATGGCATGTCGCACTCTGGTAAAATACGAGAAATAACACCCTTATTACCGTGGCGGCCAGACATTTTATCACCTTCAGAAATCTTTCTTTTTTGGACGATATAAACTCTGACAATTTCGTTAACACCCGGTGGGAGTTCAACATCTCTAGATCTACCTTCACGTTTGAAGATTTTGACATCCATTACGATACCCGCCCCACCGTGTGGAACGCGTAAAGAGGCATCTTTTCCTTCTTTCGTCTTCTCTCCAAATATGGCCATTAACAATTTACCTTCTGGCGTTGGTTCGCTTTGGCCGCGCGGCGTGACTTTACCGACTAAAATATCACCTTCTCTTACTTCAGAGCCTGGGATAATAATACCGCGCTCGTCTAAGTTAGCCTTTACAGCTTCGGACGTATTTGGAATATCACGAGTGATCTCTTCATCCCCTAACTTAGGAATGGTTCGACTCTCTAATTCATATTTTTCAATGTGAATAGAAGTATAAACATCATCTTTAACTAATCGCTCAGACATAATAACGGCGTCTTCGTAGTTGTAGCCGTTCCAAGTCATAAAGGCAATAGTCGTATTTTGACCAAGGGCTAAATCACCATTTTGCATAGCGGGACCATCAGCAATAATTTGGCCTTTTTTCACTTTGGCGCCCACTTTAACAATACTGCTTTGGTTAATACAAGTTCCCTGGTTACTTCTTTCATATTTTTGTAAATGATAAATGCGTGGCTCAACACTATTTTTCGCTAAGACTTCAATCGTGCGCGAATCAGTGTAAGTCACAGTACCATCTTCAACGGCGACCACAGCTAAGCCAGAGTCACGAGCAATTTGGTGTTCAAGACCAGTCCCGACAAGGGGTGCGTTTGGTCTTAAAAGGGGTAAAGCTTGCCGTTGCATGTTAGACCCCATCAATGCGCGCATCGTATCGTCATTTTCTAAAAACGGAATACACCCGGCGGCGATGGAAACGATTTGTTTTGGAGAAACGTCAACGTAGTCGACGTCTTCACGGTTAGCCATAATGTTTTGCCCTTTGTAACGGGCGATGACTAATTCATCAAGAATATGACCGTCAGCAGCGAGATTAATATTCGCTTCCGCAATTACAAAATCCCACTCTTCATCCGCAGATAAGTAAACCGAATCTTCGGCTTCGCTTAAAACGCGGCCAGTCTTCTTATCGACGCGCCTATAGGGCGTTTCTATAAAACCATATTTATTAATCTTCGCATAGGAAGCTAAGTTATTAATCAAACCGATGTTTTGCCCTTCTGGAGTTTCAATCGGACAAATGCGTCCATAGTGAGAGACGTGAACGTCACGGACTTCAGTTGAAGCTCTATCTCTAGTCAAACCACCCGGGCCTAAGGCTGATAATCTCCTCTTGTTTGTTAATTCCGCAAGCGGGTTAGTTTGGTCCATAAACTGCGATAATTGTGAAGACGCGAAAAATTCACGAATACTCGCGGACAATGGACGGGGGTTGATCAAGGCTTTGGTTTTGACATTACCTAAATCGGAAATGGACATCCTTTGTTGGACGGTTTTAACCATTTTAGCCAATCCAAGACGGAATTGGTTTTGTAATAATTCACCGACACAGCGGATTCTTCTATTGCCCAAATGGTCGATGTCATCGGTCTCACCGATTCCTTCCATCACATTAAGGAAATAGGAAAAACAAGCAAAAATATCACTGATCATCACGTGTGCCAAATTGCTATTCATATCAGTGCCGACGATATGACAAATCTTTTTGTCGCGCTCGTTGTTGTACACTTTTACGACGTTGACTATGCAATGACTATTGAGGTGTTCATAAACTTTAATTTTTTTAACATGTGCACCTTTTTCAAAAAACTCTTCGTCTCTTAAATCTTCTACATCTAGCACAGTTAAAAGTTGACCTTTTCTAAAGCGGACTAAAGATTCGCTATCAATGAGGTTTTCAGCGAGCATTTGCCCTGGTAAACGATTATAAATACCAAGTTTTTTAGCATATTTAAAGCGCCCTGCTCTACCGAGATCATAGTGCTTGCCATCGAAAAACTTTTGAACTAAGAAATTAATCGTTCCTTCTTCGGTGAGTGGTTCGCCTGGTTTCATCTTTCTAAAGATTTCCATCAAAGCGAGTCTCGACGTCGTTATTTTAAGGTCCTCATCTTTATCTAAAGAGTTTTGTAAAGATTCGGATTTACCAAAAAGTTCGATAATATCACTGTCTTCTTCTAAACCCAGAGCCCTTAACAATGTCGTGGCGTTGAGTTTTCTTTGACGGTCAATCCGTACACTTAGCAAATCCTTGGTTCCTCTTTCGAATTGTAACCAAGTACCGCGACCAGGGATTAAATCAGCTTCATAAGTAATTTTGCCAGTTTTAATATCTTTTACCAAAGACATATAGGCACCTGGAGAACGGACTAATTGTGAGACGATGACACGTTCAGCACCATTAACGATGAACGTTCCAGATTTAGTCATTAAGGGGAATTCACCCATGTAAACTTCACTCTCTTGAATTTCACCGGTGTCATGGTGAGTTAAACGTAACATCACATAAATCGGTGCGCTGTAAGTCAAGTCTTGAGCCTTACATTTCAGGAATGAATGCTTCGGCTGTTCAAAACGGACTGATACATAGTTAATGGACAATGTATTAGCGTAGTTAACGATTGGAAAAGATTCTCTAAAAACTACATCTAATCCTTTTTCCTTAAATTCCTCGTATGATCTAGTTTGGATTTCGACAAGATTTGGCAAAGGAAGTTTGCCAGAAATTTTGCTGTAATCATAACGATCATTGTTGAGTTTGTTTAATTTCTCAATGTTTCTTATCATGTAATGGCTCCTTTTTCTCTGTTTTTGCTCTTGGTTGCACGGTAAATATGATAGCCTTTGTGACGTTTAAGCAAGGTGACATTACCGAAGACTTCTTCGATATAGCGCGCCGCACTTAAGGCGCCTTGGGCTTTTCTAATGACGATGTACAAAGAGCCGCCATCAATTAAATGTTGTTTCGCCTCCGCATACATAGGGTAAGTCACACGCTTACCCGCACGAATCGGGGGATTAACAACAATTGAATCATATTGTCCTTCAATATTGTTGTAGATGTCACTTTGAAGGATAGTGACTCGTTGGCTTAACTTTAAATGTTTAACATTTCTCTGACACAAAGCCACCGCGCGTGGATTAATGTCAGCGAGAGTTATTTTACTTTTTGGTTGGGCCATGGCTAGCGTTAAGCCAATTGCTCCATAGCCACATCCTAGGTCAAGAATGTCTCTTCCTAAGTCAAGGGGTAGCAAGACCTTAAGAAAGATAAAGCTACCCGCATCGATATGTTTTTTCGAAAAAACACCGCTATCAGTAAATAGTTTCATTTTGAGATTGTTAATTTCAAAGTTTATCTCTTTGATGTTGGAAACAAGACTGGGATTATCCTGAAAATAATGACTCATTAGACAAAACTATTCCTTAGCATTGATGAGTTTTGAAATTATTTAATTTCGAGCTCTGCTCCGGCAGCTTCTAGAGACTTCTTGTGCTCTTCAGCTTCGACTGGAGAGATGTTTTCTTTAATGGCGACTGGAGCGCCATCAACTAGTTTTTTGGCATCCATTAAACCTAGTCCAGTAATCGCTTGGACAGCTTTAATAACTTGAACTTTGGAACCGCTGATGCCTTTTAAAATTAAGGAGACTTCGGCTGGCCCCGTATCTTCTTCTTCTTCAGCAGCTGGAGCGGCTACACCAACTGGAATAGCGGCTGAGACGCCAAATTCGTCTTCAACAGCTTTGACTAATTCATTTAATTCCATTACTGTCATTTCTTTTAATGCAGCAATGATGTCTTCTTTTAATAACTTCGCCATTTTACTAATCCTCCTAAAATTGGCATTAATCTTGTTCCGCTACAGCCTTAACGGCATAAGCGAAATTACGGATTGGTGCTTGTAAGCACGATAAGAACATGGAAATAAGACCATCTCTGCCTGGAAGTCTTGCCACCTCTTTCATGGTATCTGCATCGGCGAATACACCTTCGACGACACCACCCTTAATGACAAGAGATTTTTTATATCTTCGAGCATATTTTGCGATGATTTTCGGAGCAGTGATGACATCCTCTGAGAAAACGAAAGCGTTTGGACCATATAAAATGGTTTCAGCTCCAGCGTAGTCTAATTTTTCAAAAGCGCGTTTAACAAGAGAATTCTTGTACACACATATTTCAGCATTTTCTTTGCGGAGAACACGTCTGATTTCTTCGAGTTTTGCCACAGATAAACCGTGGTATTCACACACGAGAATTGCCTGACTTTTCTTAGCTTTTTCACTGATCTTTTTTACTGTCTCAATTTTATTAGCTAAAACTGCTTGATTCATATTCTTGACCTCCTTTTCTCTTTTTTGAAGGCTCCAATATACGTTGGGCATTTATAGTTACGCCTCGGTAACATGATTAAGACTGCTTCGTCCGTTACTGTCTTCGGTATACGGTGCTTGTTTTTGATTATCGACCAACAAATGTGAATTGAACAGATGGACCCATGGTCGTATGGATCACAGATTTCTTGATGTAAGTTCCTTTGACTGCTGCTGGTTTAGCTCTAACTACGGCATCAACAAGGGCATTCAAGTTTTGAACTATTTTTTCGTCATCGAACGATACTTTAGCAATGCAGACGTGCATATTGCCGTCTTTATCGACACGATATTCGACTTTACCGGCCTGGTTTTCTTTGATCGCTTTTGGTAAGTCAGCAGAAATAGTGCCAGTTTTTGGGTTAGGCATTAAACCTCTAGGGCCTAATAGCCGCCCATACTTACCGATGGACGCCATCATATTAGGAGAAGCGACGATGACATCGAAATCGAACCAATTTTCTTTTTGGACTTTTTCGAGCAGTTCAACTCCGCCAGCATAACTAGCGCCTGCGGCTAAAGCTTCGTCATCAGAGTCGGTGATGGCTAAGATTTTTTTAGTTTTACCATTACCGTTTGGAAGGATGAGAGTTCCTCTGACTTGTTGATCAGCTTGCTTAGGATCGACATTGAGTTTTAATGAAACATCGATAGTTGCATCAAACTTGACAGTGGAAGTTTCCTTCACTAATTTGCTTGCTTCTTCAATGCCATAGAGTTTTTCTTGATCGACTTTTTCTAAAGCGATGAGATATTTTTTTGCTCTCTTCATAATCTTTATCCTTAGTCGTCAACGACGATACCCATATTA
>JAAZFO010000136.1 GCA_012511695.1 Erysipelotrichia bacterium
ACAACTCGGTTTAAGTAAACTAATCGCCCGTTTTATACCTGAGCTTTCAAGTTGGAAAATACCCATAGTTTGCAAAGAAGCAATCAACTCAAAAACTTCTTTTTCGTCGTAAGGAATATTGAATTTATCGATTATTGGTTTGTCTTTACCCGCATTGATTAAATCCACACAATGGGCCATTGTCGTTAAATTTCTTAAAGCTAAAAAGTCAACTTTTAAAAAACCTTGATCCTCTATATAATCTAATTCGAATTGTGAGATATAGTGACCAGCGAAGTCAACTGATAATCGCAACACTTCCTCAAGAGGGCCTTCATTTAAGATAACACCAGCAGGATGTAAACCGTTTTGTCGAATCAAACCCTCAATTTTACTCGCTAAAGAAACGATATCTAAAAAATATTGATCGCTATCGACTAATTTTTTAAATTGTGGTAATCGTCTATATGAATCTTTCAGTGTTAATTTTGGATTGGATAAACTTTTGCTTAATAAGTCGATATGGTGACTTGGGTAGTTATATACTCTCCCGACATCTCTTAAAGATTGTTTCGCTTGAATAGTTTGATACGTGACGATATTAGCGACACGACTATGGCCATACTTCTCCCGGACATATTCGACGACATCATTGCGACTGGTGTCCATAAAATCGATGTCGATATCGGGCATAGTTTGTCGAAACGGATTAAGAAATCTTTCAAATTGGAGTTCCTCTTTAATCGGATCAATTTCCGTAATATTTAGTAAATATGAGACAAGGCTACCGGCCGCACTTCCGCGGCCTGGACCGACTAAAATATTATTATTTTTAGCATGAGCCACAAAATCTTGCACGATTAAAAAATAATCAGCATAGCCGAGTTTAATAATCGTTTCTAGTTCGTAATTAAGGCGCTGGGTATAAATATCAAAAGTATCTAAACCCTTATTTTTTAAACTTTCGGCGCAAAGTGACTTTAATGTTTTAGTGGCGTCATCCACTGGATAACGGAGCATTTGCCCTCTTTTTTGATGAAAAGAAAAAGTAACTCCATCAACAATAGCGCGCGTTTCAGCAATTTCAGCAGTAGTGTAGATTTTACTATAGTTTTTCAAGGTCATAAAGTAGTCTTGTCCCACTAAACTTTTTTCTTTTAAAATGTCATCTTTATCTTCATTAGCAATGGCTTCTACAATCGCTAAAACGATCGCATCATCACTTTTCAAATAACGGATTTTTGGAAAAGCCACTGTCCGATATGGGTGATTAGTAACAAAATTTCTAAGCTCATTAGCGTATTGGATGCCTTCTTTACTAGTCACAGAAATACCAAGATAAAAATTGTTCTTAAATAAAACGTCATATTTAAATAATCGTTTGTTGAGTTTTTGTTGATCTTCAGCAAATAATTGTTTGAAGTGAGCATTTGAAGTTTCGATGATACAAATCAAACCTTCGCTATATCGTTTCAAAAGCTTCTCATCAAAGGTGTCGTTATGGTAGGCTGTTGTAATTTTCATTAAATGACGATAGCCATTTTCGTTTTTTACATATAAACATAAAACGTCATCATTAAAAGTAATTTCCATGCCGCAAATGTAGGGAAGTTTTAAGTCTTCCGCCAATTTAACAAACGCAGGAACACCATACATC
>JAAZFO010000137.1 GCA_012511695.1 Erysipelotrichia bacterium
CCAATAAATCCGACTAATAAAATTAAGCCAATTTTAAAAATAAATAAATAAATTGAATCCATACGAGCTCCTAAAAAAATATCAATCCCAACACTTAATAACTCCTATGAGGTTAGCTGACGGGTTCAGGACATTAAGTGTCCTTACATTTCTGATTCACCCCCATAAATACAATTGGGTCCCCCACTCGCATGATTCGGAGTTGGCCTTATTTTACTAGAACTATGTCTTGCAGTAAAGAGGGTATTGAATAAATCGTATGTTAAATTATTAAAAGTTAAGTGACAGACTAATCGCAAAAAGATATTATTTTTTACTGCGTTTTAAAGAAAATTGTTTCATATGACCAGCTTTTCGTAATCTTTCAGGTTGAAGATCAATATATTTCTCTCCATCATAAAATTTCACACTTCGTGGTCCGTAGTGCAAAATGCAAAAGAGTTCAACATCGTTAAATGAATATAATTTATGACCTTCAAAGTCGTACTCTCTAAAAGGAAAAATAATTTCTCTCGCCAATAAGTTTCCCGCTGCAGGTTGCCAAGGAATAATCGGAGTTTGACAAACAAATGGGGCGTCTTTATATTTAATCGCCGCGGCTTTTTCTTCTTCTTTCATTTTCTTTTTGAGTCTTTTTGGATCAATTCTAAAAAAAGCATCTGCAATCACATAAGGGAGCATTCTTCTTTTACTCCGTCTTAAAAATTTTCTATGTTCTTTATCGTTAATCATCCCGATGAAGGCGACAATATCAACAAAGAAACCCTCACAACTGCGGATCCGATCTGGCAAAGTGAACCAGTTTTTTTCTTTCATATACGTGTCTTTGCGTTTGACTTTCATCGTCGGCACTAAGACGTTATAACGGTCATCCGTTTCATAGCAATCAAAAGTAAAATTTTCACCTAAATCTTTTTCAAAAGCGGCAATTAAGCGGGGGATATCAAAATAATCAATAGCGATATCTGCATCATCGTCCCAAGGAATAATGCCTCCGTAATTATTAAGCCCTAAAGCCGAGCCAAAGCCCAAAGCATAAGGGACACCGTTTTTACGACAGACGCGATCAATTTCTAAAACAATCGAAAGGATGACAGGGTGGAGGTCAGCGGTCGTTTGTTTATTGCCATCAATGTCCACCCCAATGTCATAAGTGCGGTCTTTTTTTATATAGTCTAATTTTTGGTTTTTCATAGATGAAGTAATCTGTGTTTAATGCTAGCACTTTAATAATTTTATGTCTATGTCTTTAAAAAATAACCGCCAGCTAGTCGAGCAAAGTTAACAAAGAGATAATAGAACAATGTTTTGTTTGCCATTAAAAGAAGAAAGATTCATGATATCTATAGATTTGTACATTCATTTCAAATAATCATCCTTCTAACAATTTGGGTTTTTGTTTTTCATTTCCAGCTAATTTCTATAATTTTAGGAGGCAATATGTTTAAAAATAGAAAAAAACTAAAACTGACACTTGTTAAAGTGGCGTCTTTACTTTTAAGTTCACTCTTTTTACTGACCATAACTGGTTGTGTGTGTAAGAGAGGCCCGGCTATGATTAGAGAATCGGGTTTTTTAATTACATCATAATCGGAGAAAATAGTTGTCACCAAGACCCTAAAGACGATTCTTTAGCAATTGTTGGTTTCACGCCTTCTGGCTTAGAGCAAAAAACGCTAGATATTCCTAAAGAAATTGATGGTCAATCGGTGAGGTGCATCGGCTTACGAGACGATGGTTTTTATCACTACGCCAGCCATCAAGTTTTCCCTAGCGACAAATTGAAAAAAATGTACATATTTGAAAATATTGAGCGAATATCTTATTTCTATGGTCCCAATGTGGATATCATACTTTGTTCTGAGACGCTTAATTTTTCTATAGCTTCAAACAGACCAGGGTGTAAAAATTTATTCTTATATGGCCCTTTGTTTAAAGATTTGGGAAGTCCAAATTCTTGTCGGCCCGCGAATATCAATTTTATGAATAATTATCCTTCTGCCGACAATGGAGGACTTTATCGCTTGGACAATATCGAAAATGGTGAAACTATTTCTGAACCACCCATTCCTATTTTAGAAGGCTATTACTTTACTGGCTGGTATAGTGAAGCGGAGTGTATTAACAAATGGAGTTTTGAAGTAACTCCAACAATACAAGAAAATGAAGATCTGACCCTTTTTGCGGGTTGGCAACTTTTATAGATTTAGGAACTAGAAATTATGAAGAGAAAACGGTCTATTGTTAACATTATTGCAGCAACATTTTTTGTTTGTGCGATGTTTCTATCAACTTTTGTGGGTAATAATGATATATCACTAAAAAGAGCAGCGCCACTAAACGCCAATGTTCCAAACGAACAATTGCATATTTCAACATTGGCGACTTCGGTGAGTTCACATAGTCCTGCGATAACATCTTCAGGTACGATCAACCTTAAATATTTAATAAATATTGGAAAATTAAGACAGACTAGACGAGCAACTCTTTTAAGGAATGGATAGTTAGGTATGGAGTGTTTGGATATTCATGGTCGCGATCTAATAAAATAGGGACAATACCCGCTTTAATCGCGGCTTTACAGTCATTTAAGGAATCGCCAACATAACAAATCTTTTGTTTATCGCCCTCATAGGCGAGCATTTCTAAGGCTTTTAAAATCGGAGAAGGGTCCGGTTTAGTTTTCGGCGCTTCTTTAATGCCGACTAAAGCGGAAAAGAAGTACGTTTGCATATTAAATTTTTGTAAAACACTTTTCACGCATTTGACATGATTAGAAGTAACAATCCCGAGTTCAGCCTCTAAAATTTTTAAATCGATTAAGGTTTCATAAGTGTCGGGATAAATTTGTGTTAAAGCAATACTTTCTGGAGAATTAACGTGATGTTCTAGCTGTTGATAAAAATCGAGTAATTTTTCTTTTGGGGCCCCGATGCGCGCATAACTGATCGGAATTGGTTCGCGAGTAAAGCCTAAAATATCGCTTTCTAAAATCGGAAAGCCGATATGTTCATAACTTTTTGTAAAGATGTATTTCGAAGCGGATAAGGTGTCAAAAAGAGTGCCGTCAAAATCAAATAAATAGACATCAAATTTTTGCATAAAAACTAATCCGCGAGCGACCCCATTGGATCCCAAGGTTTTAAGACAACTGGCTCATCTATTAAAGCTTTTAATTCGCTATCATTTAAGTATTTTTTATCGATGACCGCTTGATAAACGAAACGATCAAACCAAGAGCCTGACATCATATAGTAACCATTTTTACCACGACCACTCCCCCAGGAGTTTTGAATTTTCCATTTAATTGGTTTCTCGCTTTTGATAGTGACACCAGTAATACACATCGCGTGATTCATCTGACTAGCGCGGTAATCGAGCCCTTCGCCTTTGTTCATTTTTAAAGCTAAAGCAAATGGACTTTCTAAGTCGAAAGCTTCGTCATCCCAAAAACCTTCCTCACGGTCACCATAAAAAGCGACATCACTCCCGAACCACACCATACAATTGTCTTTAAGTTGTGTCACGATGAGCTGTTTCATCCGTTCCATGTCGACATTGAGATGCAAAATTTCTTTGCCTCCGACGACATTACCTAAATATTTAATTGTATACGTAATATTAAAGGGTTTATCTTTTGTCGGAGCGTTAATAATCGAGACAAAGTCATCGAGACGGTTGCCTAAATATTTTTCTTTAAAAGAAAGAGGAGTAAAACCCTTTTTTAAATGATAGACATTATCTTTATCGGTATACTCAAAATCAAATGTTTCAGGAATGAGTCCATAAGCATTAATTAAAAGAGCGTAAATCTTATCTAGGAGTTTTTCCTTAGCCTCACGTACAACCTCTAAGCCATGAGCGTGATATAACGCTTTTGCTTCACTTGCAAATTTTCGAATGTTGAAGTTAATGAGTTGGCGAGTTTCTCGAGTGGCCCCACTCGTCGCCGTTTCGGGATAAACATTTTTAGGGACAAAACCATATTTATTAACTAAGCTGACAAACATATCCCACTGGCCCCCATCGCTGACACCATTTTGTAGCAAAAATGTTAAAACACGATCATCATAATCTTGATCGATGAGTTCAATGATTGCTTCTAATAAATAATTAGCTTTTTCTAAACGATCGTAAAAGGCTAAATAACTTTGTGAGAGTTCAAAATTTGCGAGATTACAACTCTGTCCAATGATTTCTCTAACTATATTTGCCGCCGCAAAAATCCAGCACCGACCAGAAGCTTTTTGGTTTGTCGCTGGCATTGTTTTTATATTGATATCAAAGTTAAAATCCTTCTCTTTAATGTCATCAGCATTGCGAACAATTTGATAGATAGAGTTTTTATTTAACGCGTGACGGATAATCACATTTTTATCACCTTTTAAGTAAATTTCTTTTTGTTTTAGGAGATTTTCTTTTTTAATTGGCTTCATTTTTATACCTTCTTTTATCTAATATCTTATAAAGATAAGGTGACCATTGCAAATAATAAGGGCCTTTCGATAAAAAAAGTGTAAACTATCGACATGGACAAAAAAGAACTCACCGTCGCTAGTCGCCTTATTTATCACGGCAAAATCATCGATGTTTATGAAGATGACGTTTTATGCCCTAATAAGGAAACAGCGCAACGAGAAATCGTTAAACACCGTGGCGGTGTAGGTGTATTGCTCGAAATCGATGGACAATTTATTTTAGAAAAGCAATTTCGTTATGCGATTAACGAAGTCATAATCGAAATTCCTGCGGGCAAATTAGAGGTAGGAGAAGACCCCTTAGAAAGTGCAAAAAGGCAGCTGCTAGAAGAAACGGGTTATCATCCGTTCACTATGTTTCATCTCGGTGATATTTACCCAACCGCGGGCTATTCTAGCGAAGTCATTCACCTTTATTATTCGTCTAGAGCAATTTTAAAGCAAAGACAGCTCGACCGCGATGAAGTCATTGATTTAATCACCCTTTCTTTAAAAGATATCGAGCAACTAATTTTAGAAAACAAAATCAAAGACGCGAAAACTATTGCCGCGATTAATTTGTATAAGTTACACAAAGAAGCGGGAAAGATTTAACCGATTTCCACTCCGTAAGCAACTTGATCAGTATCTTTAAATTGCAAGAAATAGAGTTCGGAATAAATACCGTTCTTTTTTAATAAGTATTCATGTGAACCCATTTCCATAATCTTCCCGCGTGATACCACGGCGATTTCGTCGGCATTTTTAATCGTCGACAGACGATGAGCAACGATGATACAAGTCCGGCCCTTGGCCAATTCTTGCAAGGACTGTTGGATGAGCATTTCAGTCGTATTATCTAAAGCGCTTGTCGCTTCATCAAGAATTAAAATTGGAGGATTTTTCAAAAATAAACGGGCGATCGATAGCCGTTGCTTTTGTCCACCGCTGAGACGGACACCTCTTTCGCCAATTTCCGTATCCCATCCATCTGGCAATTCATTAATAAAATCTAAAATATTAGCCTTTTTAGCGGCCGCAAAAACTTCTTCATCACTCGCTTCAGGACAGCCATAAAGGATATTATCCTTAATCGAACCACCGAAGAGAAAGACATCTTGTTGAACAATGCCAATTTTTTCTCTAAGCGAGCGTAAAGTATACTTTTCAATATCGACACCATCGAGATAGATCCGGCCTTTTTCTAAAAAATAAAAGCGGGGTATTAAATGGCAAATCGTTGTTTTGCCACCACCTGAAGGGCCAACTAGGGCTAAAGTTTTTCCTTTTTCAACACGGAAAGAGACATCGTCGAGTACTTCATTTGAACCTTCGTATTGGAAAGTAACATTTTCAAAAACTAATTCACCTTCAATCGTCGGACAAGGTAATGAACCGCTATGCATAGATTCTTCTTTTTCATCCATCAGAGCAACAAAGCGCGAAAAACCAGCAGCCCCATTTTCAAATTGTTCCATAAATGAAATTAAAGTATTGATCGGGGCGATAAATAAACTTACCGAGACCACAAAAGCACTGTAATCACCGTAATTAAAATTACCGACACTCCGATATAAGAAGAAACCACCGAGTACTAAGATAAGAACATTAAAGAAATCAGTTACAAACTGACTAACTGCAAAATATTTACCCATTGAAGAAAAGGCTTCAGTCCGGGCATTAACAAATTCACGATTCGCCACTTCAAATCTTTGCTTTTCTGTTTTTTCATTAGTAAAAGCTTTAGTCACTCTAATGCCGGAAATCGAACTTTCAAGCCGGGCATTAATATTAGCGATCGCTATTTTACTGCGGCGCATTGAGCTTCTAAACTTCTTTCTAAAAAACCAAGTTAAGAAAAAAAGTATTGGGACCTCCGCTAAAAGGACGAGACCAAGAATCCAGTCGATTAACATCAAATAAGTAAAAGCACCGATAGCGGTAAAAGAAGCAATGAAGAGATTTTCAGGACCGTGATGGGCTAATTCACTGACATCGAATAAGTCATTAGTCATCGTCGACATAATGACACCCGTTTCATGATCATCAAAATATGCATAAGGTAATTTTTGTAATTTATCAAACAAATCGCTCCGCATCTCCCCTTGCATCTTAATACCCATCACATGGCCGTAATATTGCACAAAATAACGGAAGTACATCCGGAGGAGATAAATACCCACTAAGACTAGACCACCAATAAAAATAAGTTTAACTTGACCATTTGGAACCCAGTCATTGAGCATTGTGCGTGTAATAATGGGATAGCCAATACCGATAATGGCGATAAAAAAGGAAGCTATCAAATCGAGTGTTAGGATGACTTTGTGGTTTTTGTAATACTGGATAAATCTTTTTAGCATGCCTTATATTTTAGACAGCAAATAAAGATTTTGCCACTAGAAATAATTTTAAATTATTATTAATTACTAAAAATACTAAAAAAACCGCCCATTTTTGGGCGGTTAATTGAAGGTTCACTATTCGGCGACAAACATGTCTTTAGTCGCGCCGCATAATGGACAATAGAAGTCATCTGGTAAATCTTTGAATTTAGTACCCGGAGCAATGCCGGCATCTAAATCGCCGGTCACTTCGTTATAAACATAACCACAAACTTGACAAATATACTTCATACTTTCTCCTTACTTGATTTTCTCAAAATCACTAGCGCCGTGTTTACAAATGGGGCAAATAAAATCTTCAGGCAATACCTCGCCTTCGTATATATAACCGCAAATTATGCAGACATAGCCTTTTTTCTGTGCCGTATTTGGCTTAGGTTTGACATGGGCTTGATAATAAGCATAAGTCATCGTATCGACATTATTAATAATTTTACTTTCGGTAACCGTGCAAATAAAAATACCGTGCGTCCCAACATCGACATACTCATCAACACGAAGCGAGAGAAAAGAGTTGATGTATTGCGGTAAAACTACTAAGCCATTGTCACTTCTAATTAATTGTGACTCGACGAATTTATTTTGATTTCTACCGGATACAAATCCAAATTTTTGAAAAATAGAAAACGGAGTGTCGGTATTTAATGTATTAACATTGAGGAGGCCACTTTTTTTAATGACTTCGTGTGAATAGCACAATTTGTTAATAGTAACCGCCGCTTTTAATGGGTTGTCGGTGAGTTGCGTGACCGTATTAACAATTAAGCCATTGTCTTTTTTACCGTCATGACAAGTAACAACGTATAAGCCGTATCCGATTTTATAAAGGGCTTTAAGATCAATTTCACCACGTTTATCAAGTGTTAAGTTACGCCTATTGTGATAATCAGCGCTCAGCGTTTTGGCGAGTTGGTCAATTTGAACAATGCTCTTTTCATCAAGGGCGGACAACAAGCGCACAGTCGGCTCAACAATTGTCATATTTTTTAAAGGCGCTAATTTATCTTGCATCACCTTTGCAGCCACGGGTGCCCAACTGCCATTTTCAATCAAAGCAATTTCCTTATTTTGGAACTTTCTTTCGACTAAATGGTCGATGAATGCGTTCATGAATGGGAAGATGGTCATATTATAAGTCGTAGTCGCAAACACAATTTTACTATATGTAAATGCTGCTGCCACACATGTGTCCATTGGCGAACGGGCTAAATCATAAATCACAACTTTTGGTGTGCCGTTAAGTATTAGTTTTTGTTTTATCAAATAAGCGGCTTCTTTAGTATGGCCATACACCGAGGTAAAAAAGATTGCCACCCCATCGACTTCGCTTTCATAACGCGACCAAAGGTCGTAAAGATTGAGGTAATGTGCGAGATTTTCTTTTAAAACCGGTCCGTGTAATGAACAGATGATCTGTATATCTAGATTTTTAACCTTGTTTAAGAGAGCTTGGACTTGCATCCCATATTTAGCGACAATGCCAAAATAATATCTTCGCGCTTCGCTCTCC
>JAAZFO010000017.1 GCA_012511695.1 Erysipelotrichia bacterium
GTAGCGGTATTAGTAGTACTAATACTTCGCAATCGCGAACAAGCTCAATAAAATCGCCTTCCGGCAGTTCTAGCTCTAGTATAAACAGGTCTTCGCTCACTCCATCTGTAGTGCCAATGCCGAGCAGTTATTATGTTCCGCCTATGGATCCTAAATTAAAAGCACCCATTATTACTTTTAATACTGTTGAAGGGGCAGATTTAAGATTTGCGAATGAACCTAATCGAACATCAGTAAGACCAGAAGTTATCGGTACAATCGCTACGTCTAACTGTGAAGAACAATATGTTATAAATAACGCGGTCGCAAGAATGCGCGTTAGAGGCAATTACACCGCCAACTATCGGAAAAAACCTTTCCTCATTAAATTCAATTCTAAAACTAACTTTTTCGGTTTAAACGAAGGGCAAGAATATAAGAAATGGGTTTTACTGGCTGATGTTAAAGACTCATCCTTGTCTCGTAATGCCTTAGCTTTTTATCTAGCAGAAACAATACTCGATGGTTATTTTGTTCCCGATGCCAGACCAGTCCATTTTTATATTAATAATAATTATTGGGGCATGTATCTTTTATGCGAAAGCAAGGAAGTTGCGCCCGGCCGCGTTGACTTGATTAAACCTAGGGATGGCTATTCAGGTACTGATATCGGTTATTTCTTTGAACTTGATTCATATTGGGTAGAAGCTAAAGCAGCTGGCGATCCTACCTTTGAAATGAAAGATGGCGAATATTTACCGAATAAAATTGGGACTTGGCTGCTCGGAGAAGAAACGCCAGGAGATGGATATACCATCTCTAGTAAAATCACCGATCCCGATGTCCAAATTCCCTATCTTAAAAAACGCGTAAAAAATACCTACACAGCACTCCATAAAGCTGTTACTTCAACACAATTTCAAGAATTAGATGCTGCTGGCAATTTGATAAATTCTAATGCCACTTCTTCAGAAGAAGTAGTTGGTCGTCTCGTTGATATTGATTCTTTTGTTAACACTTACATTCACAACGAAATTTGTTGTGATGCTGATATTGGTCGCAGTTCGTTTTTCCTTTCTCTTGATATGACCCCTGCTGGCAACAAAAAATTAACTTTGACTTGCCCGTGGGACTGGGACTCCGCATTAGGTTTAAAAATTAATGCTGTAGAAAGTGGTGAAACCATGTTCGCAGCCTTCTCTTCTAATCCATGGCTAGCTATATTGCCTAAGGCACAATGGTTTATGAAAAGAGTGCAAACTAGATGGCAACAATTAAAAGCAGCAGGGCTGTTCACTAGTGCCCTCCAATTTCTTGATGATAGAGCTGACTTATATGTTGATGACTACAAGAAAAACTTTGAAAAATGGCCGCATACAATGGGTAGAAATACTGTCGATGAAGGGGGTTGGCTAGCCACAAATGAAGTCCGTCCTATTTATTTAAACTTAACTACTCAAGCACAAAATAAAGACTTGTTAAAACATTGGGTTTCCACTAGATTCAATTATTTAGAAACGATGTTTGATGGCAATGTTTTACCCGCTGAAAGTAGTCACCCTACCTATAGTCCACAAGGCAAGGAAGGCTTTGATACATCTTCGCCCAACCCTGGTGGAGGGAGCAGTAGTCGGCCCCCCACTGCGCAAACTCCAGAAGAAATAGCCGCCGCTTTTAAACAAGGCGTTACTCCTCACAGAATTGAAGCTGAAACAGCGGCAATCTCAGGGACCAATTCTTCACAGGTGTCTATAAAAGGGCCGAGTCCTTCAAGGCCAGGTGAAGTTATTTCTAATAACGAATATCTCAGTGGCCTAAATCCAAATTCTGGAATCGTTTTAACTTATAATTATACGGCCCCTAGACAGAGTCAGGCCTTAATTACTTTAGGTATTTCCAAAAGAGAAGATGCGAGTTATTCCTTTGATCAATTTTTTTCTCTGAGAATAAACAATACTACTATCAGCGGATCTTCTATTTTAAATATTTCTTTACCCCGTGAAACAGCAACTAGACAAAATTGGAACTTTCACTATTGGACTGATTGGGATGTAGCGATGGTCAATTTTAATAGAGGAAATAACAGCATTGTATTTACCACTAAGAACTCTTGTTCAAATCTTGACTACATCGACATTTACGCTAAATAGTTTTTTTCTTAATAAATTATAGTAAAATGGTCTCGCGATTATGGACCGTTCACTTGTGATAAAAAGAATTACTAGAAACGCCATTATGCTGGCGTTTCTTTGCACTGTCGGCATGTTCGCTATTCCTTTAGGTGAAGTTAAAATATCTTTACAGCTATTACTAGTATTTATTATTGGGCTCACTGTCTATTCGGTACTCGATGGATTAATTATCACTTTTTTATATTTATTAATTGGTTTATTTTTACCTATATACGCTGGCTTTTCCGCTGGGATATCTCCTACTTTTGGGTACGTCATTGCCTTTGTAGTTATGATTATCCCTCTTTACTATCTCAATAAAATAAAAATTAAAAACTCAATTATTCGTATGGGTATTGCTTGTGGGGTTGCCCTTATCGTTTGTTACGTTATCGGTACTGTTTTTTTGTGTATATATCTACAGATGGATGTGCAAAAAGCTATCTTTATTTCAGTTTTTCCTTATTTGTTTTTTGATATTCTTAAAATCATTATGGCGATTATTATTGTCCATTTGTTGAACAAAAAAAATATGTGATAAACAAAGTTTATTCAAAAGAAGAAGCACGCTTCTTTTTTTCTTTTAAGACATAAGTAATGGAGACGCTTACTAAAATAATAAAGTGTAAGAAGGTTTCAATTGGCATTGATATGAGCCGTTCCAATGGCATAAGTGGCGAAACAGAAGAAACATAAAGTGTATTGCTCAAAGTCAAAATAA
>JAAZFO010000138.1 GCA_012511695.1 Erysipelotrichia bacterium
AAGTTGGGCCGGGCACCGGCGATAAGGGTAAGGGTCATTGGTTCCATACTTTATTATGATAAATATCAATCAATTTTTTTGTAACATTTTTTACATCATGGTATTTCTCCACAAATTCCCGACTTCTTTTACCGATATCAGGCAATTGTTCTCGATTGCTTATAAGTTCGCGTAGTTTGTCTGTAACATTTTCGGGGGTAACGTTTATAACTGGTATTTCATCAGCATAATTGATGTATTGGAAATAGCGCTCATCAATGTAAGCGCATGTTGGACGACCAACTGCCATTGACTCCAATGATGCTGTACCATACCAACCAACAGAAATTTGGTCAATGAAAATATCGCATCGCTCGTACTCTTTAAATAGTTCTTTGTGTGTAATCCCTTCTGCAATTTTAAAATCAATTGCATATCCTTCTTTTTGCAAGGTGGCAATTGCTCTCTCAATGTATATTGTTCCTTTGAAACCACGTTTGGTAGGAGCATGTAATATTTTCAGAAGTTTATCAGGTGTTTTATTTTTTAATTCCTTGTATTTAATATCATTGATATTTAGTGACAAAGGCAAGACTTCGTTTATGCAATAATTATAAGATTTGGCTAAATCTATATGATTTGGAAGACAGCAAAGTTTATAGTCTAAATATTTTTTTTCATTTTTAATTCGCTTGGCTGTTTTTCTGTCATGTTCCTCCATTTGTTGAAAAAAATCATGATTTTTTGACAAATTATACCGCTCAACAAGTGTTTTATAATGTCGGATATCATTGCCCAAATACTCCATTATTACTTTTTTCCCAAAAAAACGATAAAAGGGTAAGTCTATTTGGTTTGGGAGAAGTGTTTTCCCAAAATAAAAATGAAATGTATTGAATTTAAAAAACCAATATATTTTTCTTAAATAATTCCATGAATGTTTAAATACTTTTTGGAAAAAATTGCCACCACATAATAATTCTATATCGGTTTTGCGTTTTGATAGATCATTATTTACAACAGAAATTGCATCAATTCCTTGATTTCTCAGTTCAAGAGCAAATAGGCCGGCTTGGGTGCCATAGTTTACAAGACCGTGAAAGACTTTTAATTTTTTTTGCATATTTTAAAAACAGTTTATAACGTTACATGCTTTTTCAACATCTTGCTGAGACATTACCGGGCTAATTGGCAAACTTAAAATTTCTTCATGAATTTTTTCTGTAATCGGAATATTGAATTTGTTCCATTCCTTGTATGCTTGTTGTTTGTGTGGCGGAATGGGGTAGTGGATGAGTGTTTGGATATCTTGATCACTTAAGTAGTTTTGCAGTTTATCGCGCTGTTTGCAACGAATGGTGAAGATGTGAAACACGTTGCTAACCCAATCGGATACTTGAGGCAAAATTATATCCGGGTGTTTGATATTTTCGATGTAGAATCGGGCTATTTCTCGGCGGCGTTGGTTGTCGCCATCGAGGCGGGAGAGCTTCACTCGAAGAATGGCGGCCTGTATTTCATCCAGCCGTGAATTTAAACCCTGGTAATCATTTACATATTTTTTTGAAGATCCGTAATTGGCCATAGCCCGAATGACAGTAGCCAGGTTATCATCATCAGTAGTAACAGCACCGGCATCTCCGAGAGCACCCAGGTTTTTCCCGGGATAAAAGCTGTTTCCGGCAGCATCTCCCAACCCGCCTGTGCGTTTCTCCCCGTAATGGGCGCCTGAGGCCTGTGCGTTGTCTTCTATGAGTTTTAAATTATATTTATCTACCAACTTTTGAATTTCAGGGTACATGGCATTTTGGCCATACAGATGCACAATCATAATTCCTTTGGTACGAGAAGTAATTTTATCTTCAATTTTAAAAGGGTCGATGTTATATGTATGGATATCGGGTTCAACCAATACAGGTTTTAAACGGTTATCGGAAACAGCCAGGATGGATGCTATGTATGTATTTGCCGGAACGATAATTTCGTCTCCTTCCTGCATTTCTCCTAAAACGATGTAAGCTTTAAATATTAAACGCAGAGCATCGAGACCATTGGCTACTCCTATGCAATGTTTTGTTCCTATATAGTTGGAATATTCCTGCTCGAAAGCTTTTACTTCGTTGCCCAGAAGATACCAACCAGAATCTAAAACTCGTTTGATTGCATTCGATAATTCGGGTTCAAAACTATCGTTGATGGCTTTAAGGTCTAAAAATTTTATCATTATTTTGCACGTATTAATTTTGCTGGTGAACCATAATATAATGCATTGTTTTTGATATCTTTGGTGATTAATGAATGAGCACCAATAGTGTTGCCAGAACCTATAACAATGTTACTAATCACAGTTACGTTTGGTCCAATATTGTTATTGTCTCCAATTTTTGGTCCAAATATTTTTTCTTCAGAATAACCTTCCTTTCCAAAATAGCGATCACTTACACAGATAAAACCAAAGCTTATAAAGTTCATCTTTCCAATTTCAGTAAATGAAGAAACCGCTGATTGTTGTAAAATTCTTGAACCATTACCAATTCTCACATTGTATTGAATTGAGCTATTAAACCCAATTATAACATCATCTTCAAAAAAAACATTTTCTCTTATAACGGAATTGTCTCCAATAATGCAATTTTTCATTATAGTACCACCAGAATAGATTACAACATTACAACCAATAACTGAATTTTCTCCAACTCTTGTTGTTTTAATGAAGTTGTTAACGTCTCTATTATTGGCCCTTACTGTCATTGGAATTCTTCCAATGACACAATTATCCCATATGTATACATTATCCTCAATAGTGACATTATCATAAATAGTCACGTTATTTCCAATACTAACATTTTTGCCAATTATACTTGAAGGACTTATAGAGCAATTAATTCCAATATTATTCTTCATATATAAATTTATTGAATTCTTCATATTTTCTAATATAGTCATTTTCATCGTATTTATGCGATGCCAACACCAAGCAAATAGCTCCTGACGAGAATCCCTTTTCTGCAGCCCATATCCCAGGAGGTATGTGTAAACCATAATAGGGCCGGTTGAGTGTAACAGTTCGTTTATTAATACCATCGTCCATTTCAATTTCAAAACTACCACTTGCAGCAACTAAGAACTGGTGACATTCTCTATGCGCGTGTGCCCCACGGTCTTCGCCTCCGGGTATGTCGTAAATGTAAAATACACGCTTCACATCAAATGGTACGTTTTCTTGATTGGTAACAGGTGTAATGTTTCCAGCTAGGTTATTAATGCGAGGTAGTTTAATTATAGAACAATCGTAAACAGATGCTTTCTTTTTCATGATTGTTTGTAATTTAAAAAGTCATTGTATTCTCGAATGTAATCAGTTTCTCGGAAAGGTGTTGAGCTCAAAACCATAGCCAAGGAATTAGTTGAGAAATTTTGCATTTGTCGCCACAAACCTGCGGGGATGTAGAGTCCGTAATAAGAACGGTTTAACGAAAATGTTTGTTTGACTTTACCATTGTCAATCAACACATCAAAACTTCCAGAGAGTGCCACAATCAGCTCTTGCTGCTCTTTGAATGCGTGGCCTCCGCGTTCTTGACCGCCGGGAACATCATATATCCTTTAGGTGCGTGCAATCTTAAAAGATACATGTTCTTCTTCCTCAATAAATGAGAGGTTTCCGCGAGGATCTTCGATTCTGGGTAGATTAATAATTTTAGCTTCCATATTTTTCAATAGTTTGTTTTATTCGTCCTATCAATTCATTTTTAAGATATATGTAATCTTTATTTTTAATTAATTCAAAAATTACCACAACGATTATACTTCCTAATATGATTTTTGTAATCAAAAGCATAACAAGAGGCAAATCTGCATAACGATGAAAGATTTTCAATATAAAAAACATAATAGAAACAACAATAAAACTAGGTATTTGATCTTTAAACAAAGAAATTGGTGTAACGTATGCATATTTCGCACTATAATTACTTATAAGAATTGCAACAATTAATTGTTGAAGAATCAAAACATATAACATTGGTTTTATTCCAACAAAAATTGCGGTTAGAATAACAGGAATTGCCATTATTTTTCTAATTATGCCTAATATCAAGATTAAGTCTGATCGACCGGCAACCTTTAATACGCTACTTAAAATTTTGTCTAGCGGGTAAAAAATTGCAGTGAAACAAAGGATTTCGAGATATTCTCCTGCTAATTTCCATTCAGGTCCTAAAAGAACTATTGTCAATTCATTTGAAACTGACGCTAAACCAAATAAAGCCGTGAATGAAAGAATTGTGCTACTTTTTAATAATCTTCGAAAAACCTCCTTAAATTTCTTTTTATCATCTTGAATTGAAGAAAGGACTGGGTATGTAACTCTTTCGATAATTGAACCTAGTGTTTCTGTCGGTAATTTCTTGAAATTTTCAGCTCGTGTATATTGTCCAAGATTTTCAGCAGGGTAAAACTTGCCGATTATTAAATAATAAACATTCCTATAAAGTGTGTCAATGATACCTAGAAGCATTAGCTTACTTCCAAAATCAAACAGCTCTTTAAATGATTGTTTGCTAAAAATCCACAACGGTCGCCAGCGGTTCCACAACCATAGGAAAAAAGAATTGAGCCCTTGCCGCAGGAGGAGCTGTGCCACCAGGCTCCATACCCCAAAACCGTTAAACGCCATTATAATTGCTACAATGCCTGAGCCCAGTGAGGCAATTACCGAAATGCGTGCCTGCAGTTTAAAATCGATACGTTTGGTGAGTATGGTGCGTTGTATAAGCGTGAGCGAGTCGATAATTAAAACGATGCCCAATACCTGCACAATGGCTTCCAATTGGGGTTCGTTAAAAAAGCCCGCTATAGCCGGCGCCGAAAAAAAGAGAATAAAAAAGAAGAGGATTCCGGCCACCAGGTTAAAATAAAACACGGTTGAAAAGTCGGTATCGGTGCAATCTTTTTTCCGGATTAAGGCACTGCTGAACCCGCTGTTG
>JAAZFO010000139.1 GCA_012511695.1 Erysipelotrichia bacterium
GAATTGCAAATGGCAAATAGTCATAAACCATCCCGATGATAATGGCGATAATCGGATGTGTAGCGGTAATATCATAACCAAAAGCGGCACTCGTAAAACCATTCACTAAAGCCTTAAGACCAATCGTCCGAATAACAAAGTTAATCCACATCGGCAAAAGGAAGATATAAACAAGAATGACGTTTTTATTGTATTTTTTATTCGCTAGTAAATAAGCGATTGGATAAGCGATTAACAAACAGATAGCTGTCGTTGTGGCGGCGATAATAAAGGTTGTGCCGATGACTTTCCAGTTTTGCGCGTTTGAAAAGACAGTTGACCAGTTATTAATCGTAAAAGCCCCATTTGCATCAGTGAAAGCAAAATATAAAACAAGAAATAAAGGAAAGATGACAAAAAGAACCATAAAGACACCAAAAGGTATGCCTAGACTACTTCTAAAATTAAATCTTTTTTTCATTTTATGTTTAACAACCTTAGTCATTTTATTTCTTTTTCGCTCCTTTGCGGGAAAGGTGAATCTTGCTCTCATCAATAAAAACAGCAACTAAATCATCTTCATTCCATAAATCAGGGGAGTTTAAAATGAAATCTTCTTCTTCTTCGGTTCGCACCATTACTTCATAGTGATCGCCAAGATAAATAAGAGAAATAATCCGTCCCTGAATTTCACTGGCGTCCGGATCATTAGAGATGGAGATCGCGTCAAACGGCACTTCGACTTCGACTTTCATATCAGTCGGGTCAATCTCATTACCTTTGGCATCAATAATGGTATCGTCTTCACTCATCTTGGCCTCGGGGAAGAGATTTAATATATCGATATCAAATATCGCGTTAGCAAACTCCACTCGATAATCTTTGGTGATATAACCATCATAGAAGTTAGATATAAAAGGTTTTTTCATAATTTGGATATTGGTCGGATCAATCATCAAAGAAATTTCAAGCCCTTCTTGTAAATCAGCGGTCGACTGAGAAATAATTTCAGACTTTCCGACATTGATTATGTATTCATAATGCATGCCCTTAAAAAGCTTAGATGTAATTATTCCATTAACTGTCCCCTGATCAACATCTTTGACAATGATGTCTTCTGGTCTGATGACGACATCGACTTTTTCATTAATCGTAAATTTATCGAAGTCTTTTGGATCAGCAGGCCAATATTTATTTAAAAAACGAACTGTATTGTCGCGCCCAATAGTGCCGTTAAAAATACTTGACTCGCCAATAAAATCAGCGACAAAAGCATTAATAGGTTCATCATATATTTCTTTTGGTTTACCGACTTGTTGGATTTCACCATCGTTCATAACGACAACAGTATCTGACATAGTTAAAGCTTCTTCTTGATCATGAGTGACATAAATAAAAGTGATGCCGAGCTTTTTATGCATCGCTTTTAATTCGAGCTGCATTTCTTTACGCATCTTTAAATCAAGAGCGCCAAGAGGCTCATCGAGCAATAAGATTTGTGGTTTGTTAACAATAGCGCGCGCAATGGCGATTCTTTGTTGTTGTCCACCGCTCAGTGTAGCGATATCTCTTTTTTCAAAACCTTCAAGGTCAACAATCTTAAGAGCGATTTTAACCTGTTCTTTTATTTCTTTTTTTGTATAGCGCCGATGCTTGATGACGGTCTTACCTTCCTTATCTTTGGTTTCATAAGGAATTTTTTTTAATTTTAGGCCAAAAGCGATGTTGTTAAAAATATTCAAGTGCCCGAACAAAGCATATCTTTGAAAAACTGTATTGATCGGTCTTTTGTAAGGAGGAACAAGCGAGATATCTTTGCCATTTAAAAGAATTGTACCCGTCGTTGGCAACTCAAAACCAGCGATCATTCTTAAAGTAGTCGTCTTCCCGCATCCAGATGGCCCTAAGAATGTCACGAATTCACCTTTAGTAATATCAAGATTTAAATTCTCAACAACAGTTGTGCCATCAAAAACTTTACTGACATTTTGTAAGGAGATAATAACGTTTTGTTTTTCCATCCTTATGCCCACCTTTCTTAAATAATTTTAATACATAAATACGACGGAGAAAATATATATAAATTTTAACGGAAAAACAAACTATTTTTCTACTTTTTTTTCGCAGCGAATTTTCTCAGGAGTGGCAATTTTGAAAATGTCTTGTTGTAATCAGGGTTTTTTGAATGGTTTTTCTTTTAATTTTTACCTGAATTTTTTACGGTTTTTTTGCTCGAAAAACCGGAGAGTTTTTTGGGGTATTTTTTAGCAACATTTTTTAAGCCCGTTTTTCAAGGCGGATTTTCATAAATTTATTTCGCGCTTGTATGGGCACAAAACTTTAAATATAATTGATGCTAATGAAAAAGAAACTTTTGTTTAATATCGCCCTTTTTCTCTTTTCCTTTTGCCAAGTTGGTTGCGCAAGCGCTAAGGCGAATCTCACTTATGGCACTTATGTTCCCCATACCGTTTTTTCGTTAAAGGAATTAACTAATGATGAGTTGTATAATCGTCTTTTTGAAAAAGAAGAAACTTTACTTCTCGCCGTATATCAAGATGACTATAGTAAAAGTTGCTTATGTTGGACGACTTTTGAAAATGTTGTGACTAATTATATCAATAATTATCACGAGAGTGTTTATTTATATAATGCTCATAATCTTACTGAGAGCTTAAAACCATTGAACATTCGCCAACTCCAACAAAGTACTCCGGCACTATATATTTTTCAGGGCAAGAAACAAGTGGCGGCTTTTTCGTATGACCAAAAACTAGACCAGGCCCTTTTTGAAGATCTGAATGGAAAAATTATAAGCCAATCTATTCATCGCTACGTCAATGCGCCAAAAGTTTATTATGTCGATGAAGATTTTATCGCCGATAATCTTGCGCAAAAAAATGATTTCATACTCGGTTTTATGCGTGAAACATGCGGGGATTGCCACTACGCAATGCCCAATGTTATATTACCCTACATTCATCAAAATAAGATTAATAAAAATTTCTATCTTTTTGACTTTCAAAAATATTATGATTTGACCAAGGAAGCGGATAATGAAGAGGCGGTAATTCACTATCAAAATTTAAAAGATCTCTTCCGTTTATCGGCAAATAGTGATGCGCTTTTTGGCTATAGAAATGGGATGGTGCCGACTTTCCACTACTATCAACAAGGTGAGTTAGTTGATGCGAGTGTTTTCTTTAATGATGTCGTTGAAAAAATCAATGAGCGGTATATGATTACTAATTCCTTTTATTCTTTAGAAAGGGCACAAGTATTAAAGTATACAAATACTGTCCTCGAACAAATGGAAATCAGTGAGCATGATGTCATTCAATCTTCGCGAACTGGCTCTTATCATTGGGCAACAGAAAAAGCGGCACTACACCACGCGCCACTTTTGTTAGCTTTTTTAAAAATGTATTATTATTGACGATATTTATTAAAAATCAAAGCCCCTTTATAGTCTTTCCAAGCTTTGAGATCTAAGGTGTCGCTATTTAAAAGCTGCGCTCCTGGAAATTCTTTTTTAAAAAGACTAAACATGTCACCGTCTGGATAGCCACTTTGCTTTTTTTCATTAAAATAATGCATCGGAATTACAATTCGAGGATTGACGATTTCAACAATTAATTTTAATTCTTGAGGATTAATCGTGTACTGGCCGTTAATCGGAGCTAAAAGGACATCACAATTTTTGAATTTTAAAAGTATGGCCGTTTCAGGAACACAACCGGTATCGCCGAGATGGACGACTTGATAGCCATCAACATTAATAACATTTATGTTATTAAAACCGCGCTCCATTCCTTCTTCACGGTCATGAGGAACAGGCAGAAAGAAGTGATCTATCTGCGGCTTCTTAGAGGATAATTTTACTAAATGACGGGCATTATGATCAGCGTGATCATGCGAACAAATAACCTTATCCGCCACTAAATTAGCGGGTAATTTTAAATTTGGTACAGTATCGTGCGCGTATGGATCGATGATTAAACGATAATCAGGACTTTCAATCAAAAAGCAGGCATGCCCAAAATAAACTAATTTACTCAAAGTGTTCACCTCTAATTAATATTATAAACAAGTTGTTCATTTTTGTCATCTCGTGGACTACAATCTTATTGAAAGGACATTTATATATGACTAAAAAAGATAAAAAAGATAAAAAGATTTTAAAAATGTGGACAGATTTTAAGGCCTTCATCAATCGCGGCAATGCTTTTATGTTAGCGGTTGGTGTTGTCATCGGTGGTGCTTTCAATAGCATTGAGACTTCATTTGTTAATATGTTATTAAGTATTGCTACTTGGCCAGTCCCGGGAGGTTTGAAAGGCTTTATTACCGTTTTACCAGCCTTAACTCCAGCGCAAAGAGGGGCTTCTTTTAACATCGATGGTCAAACTGTCAATTTACAAGCTTTCAGTATGGCAGAAGTCAATGAAAGAGTCATCCAATTTGCCAAGCAACAAGGAGTGACTTTAACTGTGACTGATACTGAATTTATCGGCTGGAAGGAATCCCTTTTAAAACTATACGATCAACACGGTACGACTTACACTTCTAAAGGGAGCGCTATTATTGATTGGGGTGGTTTATTAACTGCAATAATTAGTTTTATCATTGTGGCCTTTGTATTATTTATGATTGTAAAGGTCATCAGTGCCGCGGCGGAAAAGAAAGCGGCTTTAGAAAGTAAAGCCTTGGTAC